>NZ_KV786407.1:0-8682 GCF_001806915.1 Granulicatella sp. HMSC30F09
TGTCGTAGGTTCGAGTCCTACTGGCGGAGTTCTTTTTTTTTACCCAAAAATGCTGCTTTAGCTCAGTCGGTAGAGCGTCACCTTGGTAAGGTGGAGGTCGCCGGTTCAATCCCGGCAAGTAGCTTAGAAAAATAGATCAAGCGACTATAGAGGCAAGAAATGAAAATTCATTTCTTGCCTCTTTTCATATAAAATTCACAATTCAATTATATAAAAAATGTAATAATCAATTAAAATTATGAATATAATCTTAATAAAAAATATAAGGAGATATTTATGAAAAAGATTTTATATTCTATCGTAGCATTATTAAGTTTAGTAGTGCTCGTCTTTTCTGCAAAAGTAAATGCAGTTGAGGTTCAAAAGGAAGGGACTACTTTAAAAGTAACGAATCCCAAAGTGACCGTAACGGGAGATGCTTCAGATATTTATGGACGATGGGGATTAACATTCCAAGTTGATTTTCCAGATGAGGTAACGATCAACGAAAATGATACATTACAATTCAATTTAAAAGCACCCATTCGTCTGCAATCGGATTATTCATTTCCAGTTTATAATAAGGCGAATCAAGTCGTAGCCAATGCAAAAGTGAATGCTGCTGAAGGAACTGTAACAGTGACGTTTAGTTCATATTTTGAAGAAAACTATTTGAAAAAGAACATGGAACTTTCTGTTGAAGTATTCTGGGCTTCAGATGATCGACTTGCGGATACGACCCAAGAATTGGATTTCAATGGAACAGTGATCACTCAAAAAATTAAGCCTTTACCAATGCCAGGACCAAATGAAATGGCTGCTAAATGGGGAGCTCAACAAGCGGATAATGCTGAACAAGTTCACTGGTGGGCTCGTTTGAACTATGCTAGAAAGACTTTATCGAATATTGAAATTAAGGACGTATGGGATGCAAATCAAACTTATGTACCAGGTTCATTACGTGTAGAGTTAGTAGAATCGACTTATCCTTGGAAATCAGCTGGATTTCTTTCAGAAAGTGATTATGAAATCACTCCTACTGGAATTACTGTTAAAATCAATTCTACGGATAAAATTATCTTTATAGACTATAAAGTTCAATTAGCCAATCCAAGTAAAAATCCTCAGAATCGCATTACGATTACAGCTGAGGAGTTAGACGATGCGATTTCTACAGATGTGACGTATAAAATGTTAACAGGGATTGGGCTTGCTGATGGTGAAAAGCCAGTAACTACAACGACTACTACTACGACGACCACCACTACAAGTACAACAGAAACGACAACCACTGCTACAACAACGACAGAGTCAACTACAACGGAAGTGACTACTGTGACAACGACTACGGAAGAACCAACGACTGAAGGTACAACGACAACAACCGTTACACCACAAACAACGACAACAGAGGAACCAAAACGCCCAGAGTTACCAAATACTGGAACATTGGAAAATCCTTTTATCCTTGTTTTAGGTGCACTAGCAGCGATTGCAGGTAGTTTCTTAGTCTTTCGTAAACAAGAAGCATAATCATGTCTTTTAAAGACTGAAGATCGGGCGATGGTTCGATCTTCTTTTTGTTTTAAAATAAGCTTCTTTCATATTCAGGGGGTTATTTGCTATAATGAACAGTATGATAGTTATTTGAGGTGGAATAGATGAAGAAAAAGTATTTTATTATTGGAGACATTCACGGTGAAGCGGACATGATGGAAGAGATGCTTCAAAACTGGGATGAGGAAACTCAGCAACTGGTCTTCATGGGTGACTTAATTGACCGTGGTCCCGACAATAAACGAAGTGTCCTTACCGGGATGAAATATGCTAAAGAAAAAAATGCATGGTATATGATGGGAAACCATGAAGTCATGTTCCTAGCGTTTATCGATGATCCAGAGGGACGTTTTCCACATTACTTAAGAAATAACGGAGATACAACGATTAATGACTTACTCGGACGTCCGCAAGATACTCCGGTAAATCCTGTCGAGGATGCCGAAGCGATTAAAGCGCAATATCCAGAACTGATTGCCTTTCTAAGAGAGCGTCCACTCTATATCGATGAAGGAGATTTACTCTTAGCACATGCCGGGGTAGATTTACGTTTGGACGACTGGCACGACACAGAGCCAAAAGACTTTTACTGGATTCGTGAACCGTTCCATAAAGGGGTTAACAACACTGGTAAAACGATTATCTTCGGTCATACGCCTTTACGTGGTTTGAACGAAGATGGCGACTTTATGAAATTATGGCAACAGGACGGCAAAATCGGAATCGATGGCGGAGCTGTCTTTGGCGGTGCGCTTCACGGTATCGTCTGGTCGGATGGACAAATTGAAAAAATTTACAGTATTAAAAATACAAAACCGGTACGTTTTACCGATGACTAGAGGTGAATCATGAAAAAGAATGCAGTTTTACTATGGATTGTTTATTTTCTGAATTTAATTATTTTCCCAAGTTTCTTTATTGTAGAAGTATCTTCAGGAAAATATGCGGTAGATACCCAAATATATGTCGTATTACAAGTCATTTCTATGGTGATTGGAATTTGGCTCTACAGAACCAAAATAGCGCAAGCGGCAAAAGAGTTTGTTAAACGACCTTTTATACGTGATTTAGCGATAGGATATGTTCTTCGAATTGTACTCGCGATTATTGTGTCGAATTTATTAGGGGAATTTACTTCAGATAATCAAGCGCAAATTGAATCCATGATGTCGAAATCCAATCTTGTGATGATGTTTGTATTGCTTTGCGTGGTGGCACCTATTTTGGAAGAATTAGTCTTTCGTGAAGCCATCATTGGGTCTTTCAAAAAATCGATGAATGTCCATGTGTTGACTATTATCTCGGCTGTATTATTCATTCTTTTACATTCCCTTTCTAGTGATGGAAGTGGCATTAATTGGATGTCTGCCTTGCTATACGTTCCTTTAACGATTCCAATCGTAGGAATGTATCGTTACTATGAGAATAATATTGTTGCATCGATTACGATGCACTTTATCAATAATTTTGTTGCATTTTTATTTTTAATGAGTATGTAATTTAGGAGGATGAAATCATGAAAATCGATCAATGGGTAAGATTCATTATTCGGTATGGTTTCATTCTTTTTGCGCTTTTTGAATGGTCGCAACTACCGAATATAAACGCAGGAGACATCGCCTTCTTCTTTGGATTTATCACGCTTGTGCAAGTTGGCTATTATTCATTGAAATATCAGTGGTATATTCTGATTGAAGGCATCGCGGTCGTCCTTCTCTGTTTGTATTTCAACACTATTTTTACAGGCCTGATTCTTCTTCTTTGTTTCGAGGTGAGTTTACGTTTCTCCTTTAGAAATGCATTGATTCTACAATTCATATTAGGTGCAGTCGTTATCATTCCAGCCGTGCAAAAAGGCGATAGCATTCAAGTGGTAATGACTTTGTTCTTCCTTTTATTCTTCTCTTATGGAAATTATATTTTGGAAGAACGAAGAGCTCTTCAAGAAGAGCTGGAAAAAGCGGAGCAAAAACTTAGCGAGCAACGCTATGACTTGCAACAAGCCCAATATAAAATGGGGACAATGAAGGAAATCTTCACGCTACAAGAGCGAAACCGAATTTCTCGTGAGATTCACGATTCTGTGGGACACAGTTTGTCCACGATTATTATTCAGCTAGGGGCGATTTCGCAACTGGCCAAGCAACAGAATTCGCCGATTCAACAAATGAGCGAAGGACTTCGTGATTTTGCGGTTGAAGGATTACAAGAAGTGCGTAAAATTGTTCATGACTTGAAGCCAGAACAAATGGATAAGAAGCAGTTGGATATTGCGCTGGAAGAATTTTTCCACGAAGTACAAGTCAACAGTGGGATCGATATTCAATTTAGAAAAAATGAGCCAACCTTCACGCTATCGAGTGAGGCAGAGCTCAGCATCTTCCGTGGGGTGCAAGAGGCGATTACAAATGCGATGCGACATGGCCAAGCCACACGCATTACCGTGCTACTGATGTATAATCCATCGCAATTAGTCGTAACGATTAAGGATAACGGAACAGGCGCGGTCGATTTAGCTCCAAAAGGCGGACTCAAAACTCTCCAAGAACGACTCCGAGGAGAAGGCGGGTCTGTTGCCATTGAGGCGTCAAATCCTGGCGTGACGGTGCAAATGATTCTACCGAATACAGAAAAACAATAGAAACGAGGAGAACCATGACAAACCCAATCAAACTTATTATTGCCGACGATGAAATGCTCATCCGTACTGGTTTAAAAATCATGCTTGAGGCTAGCGGTAATGTCGAAGTCCTCGCCTTAGCAGAAAGTGGACGTGCGGCCTTTGAAGCCTGTAAGGAGCACCGACCAGATGTGGTCTTGATGGATATTCGCATGCCTGAGAGCAACGGAATCGAAGGCACGAAGCTGATCAAAGAGGCCTTTCCGGAGGTGAAGGTGTTGATTGTGACGACCTTCCAAGATACCGAATATATTGTCGAAGCCGTGCAAAACGGCGCTTCGGGGTATTTGTTAAAAGACAGCAGTCCAGAGGCGATTCTTGACGGGATTAAAGTTGCTCTATCTGGAAAAGTCGTGATGGATACAGTAATTTCAGAGGCGTTACTGACAAATACAACTGTTGAGAAGCCTGCGACCTTTGATGCGGAGAAATGGGGACTCACACCGCGTGAGGTGGAACTCATCCAGCAAGTGGCGCAAGGATTAAGCAATAAGGAAATCGCACAAACGCTCTTCCTCTCAGAAGGAACAGTAAAAAATAATATTAGTACGATTCTTTCTAAATTAGAATTGCGTGACCGTACGCAATTAGTTATTTTTGCTTACGAAAATAAACTAAAAAATTAAGCATCACTGCTCCGATTCTTTCAGATAAACCGACAAGGAGTATAGCATCTGAAAGAGTCGGGGCATTTTTTATAAAAACATGACTTTAGTCACGGTATGTGATGACGTTTTGGACTATAGACTCCGATGGGGGGAGTGCTATGATAAGAGTACAAACAAGTAGGAGGATAAACAAATGAACGAATCCAAGAAGACCCCGAAAGATATAAAAGAGGAAGCAATTGTAGCGATTGTTCTTTGTTTATTAACAGCCATTCTTTCATTTATTCGATAAAGAGGTGTACATATGATTGAAATTAAAGACGTAACCAAATCTTACGGACGACATAAAGTCCTACAAAATGTTTCCTTTGAAATTATGGAAGGCGAACTATTCGGATTACTTGGTCCTAATGGAGCAGGGAAAAGTACATTGATTGATATTCTGACAGGAATTCAATCGATGGATAGCGGAGAGATTTTCATTAATGGAAAATCGATTAAAACTGACAAAGTAGAAATTCGAAAACAATTAGGCTTAGTGCCACAAGATATCGCGCTGCTTGAGGAATTGAACGCGGTCGATAACTTAGAATATTTCGGAGGACTCTATGGCTTAGCTGGAGCAGAGTTAAAGAGCCAAATTGAGAAATTATTAGAAGTGGCAGGTCTTACCGATAAGAAGAAAGAAAAAGTGAAAAACTACTCTGGCGGGATGAAACGCCGCTTGAATATTGCCGTTGCAATGTTGCATAACCCTTCGATTTTGATTTTGGATGAACCAACTGTTGGGGTTGATGCGCAGTCGCGTCAACATATCTTCGACTATATTCAGTCGCTGGCTGAACAAGGGACGACGATTCTTTATACTTCGCATTATATGGAGGAAATCGAAACCTTGTGTAAACGCGTCTTCATTCTCGATTTAGGAGAAGAAGTGGCGTATGGAACGAAAGAAGAAGTGAAAAAACTTGTGGGGAATACACAAACTGTAGCTCTCACATTGGACCGCGTGCCTGTTGGATTTGACGAAGTGTTGAAGAACAGCGAAAACGGCATTCAATTTGTAACCGTTGATGGCCAAGACATGGCCCTCACGATTGACCAAACGATTTTCTCAATGATGAAATTGATAGAGCAAGTCGAACAGGCACAGCTCGTGATTAAATCTATCAACGTAAAAGAAACGACATTAGAAGAGGCGTTCTTACAATTAACGGGAAAGACGCTACGTGATTAAAGGAGGACTTATGAGATACATTCGTTATATTAAAGCCAATTTAATATCCTCTCTGAAGTCCATTCCAGCGCTACTGATGCTGGTTTTAATGCCATTTCTTTTAATGAGTTTCTTGGCGTTTTCCACAAAGAGTGCCTTCAATCCATCTGATTTAACGATTGAAACGAAGATTTATATCAATAATCAAGACAAAGGTGCTTACGGAGAACAAGTTGTTGCATTGTTTGAGAAGCTTACGGAGGAAAAACAAATTTCGCTGACAAGTGTGAAAGAAAATGCCAAAATCATTGCGACGATTCCATCTGATTTCACACAGTCAATTCAAACGCGTTCACAAGCAACTCCTATTGTCCTTGAGAAATCAGGGAGAACATCAAATACATCATTTGCGGTTTATCAATCACTCTTACAAACTATCACTTCGCAACTGTTAGAAGCAAGTTCCGTGATGAATAAAGTTGCGGAAAGTCAAAATGCATCGATTACGCCAGAACAAGTAGCGGAGATGCTAGTATCCTTACAACAGGAGATCCAGGCGGGAGCTTTTGAGACGGAACAGGTGGAAGCAGAGTCACAAGTGACTGCGAACCAACACTACGCGATTACAGGTTTGGGATTTCTATTTATCGTGTTCCTTGAAACTGCGATGCGTTCTGGAGTACAAAAGGAACTGAGAGGGCTTCGTAAACGCTTGGACGTATTGCCGTTTAGCATTTCAGAAAAAGACAGACTTGATTTAGCCGTGAACATGATAATGACGACTCTATTGTCATTCGTGTATATTGGCCTGTGGAAGATTCTTGATCCAACGACTTTTGGAGGAAACTTCGGTAGCATTATTGCCCTCGTCGTTTTCTATAGTTTAGTCTTTAATGTACTTGGAAATTTAATCGGCAATTTCGTGACCGAGAAGAATTTAACAGCATTCTCGACTTCTATGAACTTAATCTATATGGTCTTATCAGGGATGATTCCACTTGACCGTATCAGTTCAACCTTTAGTTTCCTCGGCGGAAATCCACTTCAAAAATTTATGTATACACCATTTGTCGAAGTAATGAATGGGATATCGATGAGAGGGATGGTGACCGTTGCTGCCCCTATTATTTTAGTGTTAGGGCTAGTCTTTAACTGGTCATTGAAGAGAAAGGAGGCACGTCAATGAATCTTATCAGAATGACAATCTTTCATTTGAAACGATTATTGAAGATGCCGCTGATTCTCTTTTTTATGATTGGGATGCCAGCTTTAGTCAATGGAATAATGATTGCAGCACAAGGAACAGTGGATACCACAGCGCCAAGTACGGTCGCAAAAACCGTTGCCTTTGTGTTTGAAGAGGGAAATGATGAGTACCAAGAATTAATCACAGAGTATATCAGAGAAGAAAATGTATATTTTGATTTAGAAAGCGCGAAAGAAGCCTTGAAAAGAGGCGAAATGACGGTCATTTACCAAGTACCTGCCAATTATTTACAGAATGCGAAAGAAGGACAAGTGCCGACGATTCGCATCTTTAATACGCAACGTGGGACAAGAGATTTTCTGCTCGATGCGCAATTGACGAAGGTGCTAAAAGAAGTCATGTTAAACGCGAAACTGCAAGAAGTAGGCGTGTTGACGAAAGAAGAGACATTGCCTGTGGATGACAATCAAATGGTGGTTGCCAGACAAGATTCGAAGACGAGTGTAGCAACCGGAATCGTAATGCTCTTACTTCTATTTTATGTCATCATTAATGCGTCGGTGATTTCTTCCGACTGGATTAACTTTAAGAAGACTCATGTATTGAAACGATCGGTCGTATCTCCGCGTTCGAATATGGAAATCATGCTCTCGTTCTTATTGGCGTACTTTGTCTTTATCTTTGTCGCAAATATGGGACTCATGGCATTGATGCACCTTTCTGGTTTGGTTCCAGAAATGAACTGGGGTGTATTCACGGGATTATTAGCTGTAACGATTATATATAGTCTCTGCCTAAACTTATTCTTCTTTAGAATTTTCAAGATGCCAGGACATGCAACGACATTTGGAATTCTGTTTGTAATGATAATGGCGGGGCTTGGAATGCCAGCGGCGTTTGGGGATTTAGTAGGTGGAAGTTGGCTCCATATCGTGGCTTATATCAGCCCAATTTACTGGTTGTACAAGGCGATTGACCTTCAAACAATCTTCCCAGCAGTCTGGGTTATCCTTGCGATGGCAGGGGTCTACCTCACAGCAGGAAGCTACCGCCTCGAGCAGTATGTGCAAAATAAATAGGACGGACAAAAAAACAGGACACTATAAGCTCCTATGGATATCTTCATAGTAGTGACAATAGCTGCACCGGATTGAGCCTTACGTCTCAATTCCTTTCAAGCTTCAAACTGCCGCTAGGAAATAAATTCCTTAGCGGCAGTAATTCACATTGAATGCACTCGCTATTGTTCCTACTATAGAATCCATGGAGCTTTTCGTGTCCTATTTTGTCCTTTTTGCTGAAAAGTTAATGAGGTGCTTTCTGAGTGAGGAGCCTCGCAAGATAAACAGATGATGGGATGCATGCTCTCAGGTTGAAAGGAAATAAAAAAGCAAAATGTAACTTATATGTGATATGCTCCCTCTAAAGTAGACTC
>NZ_KV786408.1:0-32901 GCF_001806915.1 Granulicatella sp. HMSC30F09
TGGTTTGTCCAGTAAAGGGGGTACATATCAAAATGAACTAGCTCTTTTCATATTAGTTTTCTCTTTTTTTCACTTTTCCATTCCATGCTTCAAAACCATGTTTTAAAATAAAGATATTTGTATATCCATTTTTCTTTAGACGATAGGCACAACGACCTGCAATAGAAACGCCCTCTTCATACAAATAGATTGGTTGGTCTTTACGCAATTCCATGAAACGTTCTTTAAATTGAGAATATGGAATGTTACGCGCTCCTAAAATATGAGCAGCTTTAAATTCATCTTTTTCACGGACATCAATCAATTGCCCGTGGCGTAAATCTTTACCAAACTCTTCTGCACTCACTACTTTAGCAGATGATTGACGCATCCAGATTAATACAAATAAATAAATTCCATAGGCCATAAATAAAGCCCAAACGATATACCACATGAGACTTAACTCCTTTAATAAATATTTAATCAGACAAGAGATATTGTATCATGTTTCTTTTAATCTTTCAAAAGCACTAAAGAAGCTGCTCCAATGACTCCTGCATCGTTCCCAAGTTCAGCTAAACGTAAATGTGTTGTTTCGCGTACTTGTGGGAAAACTAATTGTTCGTATTCTTTTCGAACGCCTTCTAGCAAGAACTCTCCTGCTGCGCTCACTCCACCACCAATGACGATGAATGATGGATTTAACATATTGGCAACATGTGAACATGCAATTCCTAAATATTTAGAAAAATGACGAATCACGATTAAGGCTAAAGGATCATTTTGTTTAGCCAAATCAAATACGTCTTTAGCACTGACATCTTGCCCATCATCGATTCTTGCTTTTAATTCTGAATCGCCTGCATATTCGTCGGCATAACGACGCGCTAAGTTCACAATTCCTGTTGCACTTGCCACGGTTTCAAGACAGCCTTTTTTACCGCAAGTACATGCAAAAGGTCGGTCACTAAAATCTACCGTAATATGTCCAAGTTCTCCACCAGCACCAGCAACACCATGAATCAAGCGATTTTCAGCGATAATCCCACCACCAACACCTGTTCCAAGTGTAAAGAAGGTTACATCTGGCTGGTCTCCACCAGCACCCATCCATTTTTCACCTAATGCTGCTACGTTGGCATCATTATCAATGAAGAACGGAAGGCTGAGTGCTCCTTCGATTTTTTCTTTCAATGGTTGTAATGTTTTCCAGTTTAAGTTGTAGGCACCGATCACTGTACCATTTTCTCTATCCACAACACCTGGAGAACCCATCCCGATTCCAGCAAAGTTTTCATTTGTTAGTCCTAATAATTCTAAACGATGACGAATCGACTCAATGATGTCCTCTACAATATGACTTCCTTCGTCTAAAATATTTGTAGGGATCGACCATTTTTGTTGAACTTCACCTTCAAGTGAAATAATCGCAAATTTGATGGACGTTCCGCCCAAATCAATACCAATAATTTTCTTTTCCATTGTATTCACTCCATGAAACTTGTATATGCTTTCATTATAACAGCATTATCTTTTCATTCCTAGCCAAAATAGTAAAAATGCGATGACAAAATACGCTACAATTCCAGCAATGCGTGAAGCAGGTTTTGTCAGGCGGTCGCCTCTAAAGCTAATCGCCAACATCACTAAATATCCACCAACGAGTCCTCCTAAGTGCCCATAGTTATCGACGGCTGAATTAATAAATCCAAGGACAATATTGATAACGATAAGTCCTGCGTATTGCATTCCCATTTGCCTAAAAGAACGAATGTAGCCGTGTTTTCGTGATAAATAAACTACAGCTCCCATAAGTCCAAAGAGTGCCGTACTTTCCCCCGCAGATATACTTGATGAAAAAGCAAAACTAGCCAGGTTTCCCATGATTCCTGATAACAGATATACCACAAGGAATCTCCAGTGACCAATTTCATATTCCATCTGACGGCCAATCATATATAAGAAAACACTGTTAAATAAAATATGTTCCAATCCAATATGTAAGAAAATTGGGGTGAGAAACCGATAATATTCATGTTGATAAATGATATACGGATTGAATTTCGCCCCGAAATTAACAAGAACTTGTCCATTCGTGCTACCACCTGCAAGCGTCATTACGATAAATAATGCTGCTTGAATCGCTAAAAATAAATAAGTAAAGCTGAAGCTCTCGTTGAAATTGCGCTTCATGCGTTCTAATTTCCATGGATTGATTTTAAACATCTCGAACCACTCCTTCACTTGTAATAATCGTTGGAATATGAATGTCCGTTTCAAATACTGGCCAGTCGACAACAGGAGTCACCTGAGTTGTATATGCTAGCGAGAGAATACGATAATCGTCCACCTTTTGCAAGGTTCTATCGTAATAGCCACCGCCAAATCCAATACGATCTCCTTTAGTGCTATACAGTAATCCAGGAACAATCACTAAATCTAAATCTTTGGCTTCAAATAGCGGATGCGCGCTATCAATCACTGGCTCTAGGGCTCCATACGACGTACGTTTAAAGGTTGTTTGTTCATTCCACTCTACAAACACTAATGTCTTATCGGGCATTGTGACTGGAGCAAAAACTTTTTTACCTGCACTTCTAGCCTCTTGAACGACCAAGTCTAATTGAAATTCAATTCTCATTGGCATCGTTACAGCGATTGTTTTAGCCTCAATCCATTGTGGCATTCCTTTCAGCCACTCTACTACCCGTCTTTCTTCTGCGCGTCGTTTCCCTGGAGTCATTTCTTCGAGTATTCTCTTTTGCTGAGCGCGTTTCAAGTTCTTCACGTCTTTTTGATACGTCTCAAAGAGTTCTGTGAATAACTTCAAGAATTCGAGTTCTACCGCGCGCATGCTTCTTTCTTCCAAAATTGGACTGCTGAGTAATGGCGCTTTTTCCATGATTGGTTCGTCCGTTAAAATCACAGGCAATTCATTAGAGAGCATTTCATGATCAATCGCCCACACTTTTGTCCATTCTTTTTCTTCTAAATGTTGCAAGAAGAATTTCTCTTTAATCACTTCAAATAAGTTATTTTCAATTACTTCATACTCTGGCAACTGATTTTTCACAGGACGAATTAAATCAGCGATATAAGCTTCTGTCGCATCATGCAATAGACACGCAAGGACCGTTCCTGTTTGGTATCCTCTAGCAATAGCTTCTTGTGCGCAGTTAATGCTATGCAATCCTACTGAATAAAAGAAACGAAGATGTCCATTTCCTCGACATATCATACTTAAGGCATGCGCGATATCTTCAATGGTTACGTTGTCTGGTACCATTTCAAGCGGATTAAACACGCGATCTGTATATGTATTCATCAATAATTTTTTGTCTTCCATACGTTCCTCCATGGTTGATGTCAGTTTATTTTATCATTGAATTCACGCGATTTAAAAGGATTTAGGCATTTCTTAATGATTCTATTTATTATGATTGTCTCTTCTCAACATAGAAAAAGATTCCTTCGAAGTCTTACGGATATCTTCATAATAGCTGTAACGTTGCACCGGTGTAAGCCAAAGTCTTACACCTTCGAAGCTTCAAACGGGAGTAAGACCAAAGACAAAACAGGACTCACAGTGTGAGTCCTGTTTGCTTTGTAGTCTTACCCCCGCAAGGCTGATTAGGATTAAGCGAATCACAAGTGATGAAGCTTGATTCAATCAGCTACTGCGTCTACCTTTATAAAGTTTTTAACTACGAAGTAAACTCTTTCTCCCTTACATTCGATGCTCTTCACGTTACTGCTATTATAGAATCCGTAAGCTTCTCCGGAATCTTTTCTTTCTAAGAAGGAAAGTCAATAAAAAACACAGATTAGCAGAAATGCTAATCTGTGTTTTTCTAAATCACTTTTGTTCGTGTCTTTCACGATAAAGCTCAATCAACTCTTGAGCTAACAATTGAACTAATTCCGTTGAAGCCATTTGGTCTTCGGCATGCATGAACAATAATGAGAATTCTGTTTTTTCTCCGCCTGCTTCTTTTTGAATCAGCTCTGCGTGAATTTTATGCGCCTCGACGAAGGCTTCTTCTGCTTCCACAAGTTTTACATTTGCGTCTTCAAAAAAACCTTTTTTAGCCAATTGAATCGCTTCTACAAAAGAGGATTTGGCTGCACCACTATTGGCAATCAGCTGGAAACAGATGAGTTCCATTTCTTCTGTCATTTTATTCTCCTATCAATGTAAGTGCTTGGTCTAATACTTTTGGACCGTTCATCATTCCGTAGTCACGCATATCGATGGCTTCTACTGGAATATCCCCTGCGATTTCTTTTACTGCAGGCAACTCATAACGAATTTGTGGTCCAATGAGAATAACATCTGCTTCATGGATATTCTTTTTCGCTTCTGTAATGGATTTTGCTTCGATAGAAACTTCAATTCCACGTTCAGTCGCACTTTGTTGCATTTTTTTAACGAGCATACTTGTCGACATGCCTGCATTACATACTAATAAAATTTGTTTCATAATCTTATCCCTTCATTTCTTGTTCCACAACTTTGTCATGAACTTTGATAAATGGAATGTATAGAAGAACTCCAAGTGCAAAGATGACTAATTGAACGAGAACTGCTCTGAAGTCCCCTGCTGTTGCTAACCATGCATTTAAGAAGACTGGTGTTGTCCAAGGAACTTGTACAAATGCTGGGCTCATGAAGCCTGCAACTGTTGCTAAGTAGCTGATTAAAATACCAAGAGCTGGAACTGCGATAAATGGAATCGCTAATGAAATGTTGTAAACGATTGGGTAACCGAATAATACAGGTTCATTGATATTGAAGAGTCCAGGTCCAAATGATAATTTAGCTACGTTTTTAGAAGCAGCATTTCGGCTTACTAAGAATGTTGCAACTAATAAACATAATGTAGATCCACTACCACCCATTAAAGCAAATGTTTGAACTTGAGATAAGTTGATGATGTGTGGAATCGCTTGTCCATTGTTTGCTGCAGTGATGTTTTCTGTAATGTTAATTAATAGTAATGGTTCTAGAATTGCACTGTAAATAACGGCTTGGTGAATCCCAAATAGCCATAACATATTTCCTAGAGAGTAAATAATGATTACCCCAATTAAGCTTGTACCAATATGACGAATTGGTTCTTGGATGAAGACTGTAATAATTGAGATTAAGTTTGTTCCAAATAAGTTGAATAATAATGCTGATACAACCCCAAATAATGAAATAACGGTCATTACTGGAAGTAATACGCTGAATGATTTACCAACTGCTGGTGGAATGTTGTCACCAAGATTAATTTGTAATGCTTTGACACTTGATAATTTGATGAATAGTTCTGTTGCAAGAATCGCTACGATAACCCCTGCAAACATTGCGCCTGTACCTGTGTTGTTAAATGAAAGAACGCCTGAAATATTTACGGCATCCTTTGCACCATCAGGAACTGCAGAAACTGTATTTGGCATCATAACAATTAAAGAAACTAATGATAGCATTGATGCTGCCAATGGGTTTTCAAAATCTCTGTTTTTCGCTAAGAAATAACCGACCATTACGGCGATAATAATTCCTGAAATGCTTAAAGTACCGTTTGCGATTGTAATACCCCAATATTGGAATTTCGTTAATGTATCCCCTTCAAAAATCCACTTAAATACTGTGTTGTTCAAAAGAACAATTAAACCTGCCAAAATATATAATGGCATTACTGTCGCAAATGCATCTCTTAGGGTTTTTAAATGAATTTGGTTCCCCAATCTACCAGCAAACGCGGCAAATTTGTCAATAAATTTCGAGTTTTTCATCTGAATATCTCCTCTCTTTATTCCTCGACTTCTACTTCAAATCCGTTATTGTCACTAACGTTGCGATACCATCTTCCACTACTCTTGATGGTTCTCTTTTGCGTTTCTAAATCTACAGAAATAAATCCATAACGATTCTTGTACGCATTATTCCAAGACCAGCAATCAAAAGCAGTCCATGTATGATATCCAAAACAGTTGCTACCTTCTTCAATCGCTTTATGTAGCCAAGTGAGATGTTCTTCGTAAAATTCAATACGATACACATCATCGATGACTCCATTTTCTCCAATGAAGCGACCTTCGTTTTCCACACCCATCCCGTTCTCACTAATGAACCATGGGATATTGCCATATTCTTCCTTCACAATCATGGCGATATCATAAATGGCTTTCGGGAAGATTTCCCATCCACGATATGGATTCATGCGACGTTCAGGCCATTCATACTCTTTGAAGTATTGGTCTGGCATCCAAGGTGTTTTGTACTCCTCAGGATTTGGTTGCGCTTGAACGCGTTTTGGATGATAGTAATTCACTCCAAGAAAATCGACTGTATTTTCTCGAATGAGCTGCAATTCCTCTTCAGTATGACTCCACAACACACCGTCCTCCTCTAGTTTTTTCACCAAGATTTCAGGGAATGTTCCCTTCACCGCTGGATTCAAGAAGACTCTGTTAAAGAAATCATTTGTAAATTGACTTGCTGCTATATCTTCTGGAGAATCACTTCTTGGGTAAGCCGGCGTCAAGTTCAAAATAATCCCAATCTTACCCTCCAATCCTAATGTGCGATACAGTTGAATCACTTTGGCACTTGCAAGATTTAGATTATAAATCACTTGAACAGCTTCTTTCCCTTTCCCTTTTAGGTTCGGATAATGGGATGCATATAAGTATCCTGCTTCTGGAATGACCATTGGCTCATTGAAAGTTGTCCAGTAATGAATCTTATCGCCAAAACATTCGAACGCAGTCTTGGTAAACTTCACGAATAAGTCCACGACATGTTTACTTTCCCAACCGCCATATTGTTGAAGCAATTCAACTGGCAAATCGAAATGATGTAAATTCAGTACAAGTTCAATATCGTTTTTCTTCGCTTCTTCAATAACAGCGTTGTAAAATTCCACAGCCTTTGGATTAGCTTCACCCGTTTCGAAGTCTTTAATCAAACGGCTCCATTGAATCGATGTCCGGAATGAATTAAATCCAATCTCCTTCATCAAACGAAAATCTTCAGGATACGTATGATAAAAATCACTCGCCACATCTGGACCGACGCCATTAAAGAAAGCTTCTGGAGCCGTTCTAAACCAGTAATCCATCACATTTTCATGTGCCTTATCGAATTGTCCTTCTGTCTGCGGTCCACTTGAAGCAGCACCCCACCAAAACCCTTGAGGGAAACTCAATTGTTTCTTCATAATTAACCTCCTTTCTGTAAGCTCTTTCACGTATAGTATATCACAATTTAAATATTTGTCTAGACAATATCTATAAATAGTATTCAAATTATCGATTTTGCCTATTCATTCTACATTTGTTATAATATGGCTAAGTTTAGAGAAAGGATGACATTCGATGAGCGTAAAATATTTACAGATTTACCATGCGATTCGTGAAAAGATTTTAAGTAACGAATACGCCATTAACCAACAATTACCCGATGAAATCACATTAACGAAAGAATTCAATAGCAGTCGAATGACGGTCAAGAAAGCATTAGACTTACTCGTTTCTGAAGGGCTTATCTTCAGAAAACGCGGCCAAGGTACATTTGTCCTCTCTCGTGGTACGTCGAAACGAAAACTCATCGTTCCAGAACGTGATATTAAAGGACTGACGAAGATTTCTGAGGATTCACACTCTACTGTTGAATCCAAAATCATTCATTTCAAATTAGAGTTTGCCTCTGAATTTCTAGCAGAAAAATTACAAGTGCCGGTGCAAAGTCCTATATACAACATTCACCGCCTTCGCATTATCGACAGCAAGCCGTACGTATTAGAACAAACCTATATGAGTACAAGCGTCATTCCAGGGATTACGGAAGAAGTTTTATTAAACTCCATCTATCAATATATTGAAGGTCCATTAGGCTTGCGCATTGCAAGTGCTACTAAAATCTTACGTGCAGCACCTAGTTCAGAAGATGAGCAAGACTATTTACAACTCCTTCCAACAGAGCCTGTCTTTGAAGTAGAACAAGTGGCCTACCTCGATAATGGAACTCCATTTGAGTACTCGATTAGCCGACATAGATACGATCTATTTGAATTTAATTCATTTGCACTAAGACATTCATCATAGGAGGCATGAATATGACAAAACCAATCTTTTTAAATGCTGTTCTTCAAGAGAAAATTTGGGGAGGAACAAAACTAAATTCTCTTTTTAATTTCACTCTCCCTTCTGAGAAAACAGGAGAAGCGTGGATTATTAGCGCGCATCCAAATGGAATTTCAACGATAAAAAGCCCTGCAGAATATGCAGGACAAGGATTAGATGAACTCTATAAAACCCATCCAGAGCTCTTCAATGGGCAACAATTAGCAAGCTTCCCTCTTCTGATTAAGTTACTAGATGCATCCGATGACTTATCAATTCAAGTGCATCCAGATGACGAATATGCGCTGGAACATGAAGGCGAATATGGAAAAAATGAATGCTGGTATGTCGTACAAGCAGAGCCAGGCGCAAAAATTGTCTATGGACATACAGCGATGACTCCTGAAGAATTTGCAGAGAAAATCGACAATGAAGCATGGGGCGACCTATTTACCGAAGTTCCTGTGAAAGCGGGCGACTTCTTCGATGTTCCAAGTGGAACGATTCATGCCATTGGTGGCGGTATTGTGATTCTTGAGACGCAACAAAATTCAGACACGACTTACCGCGTCTATGACTACAAACGCACTGACGACACTGGTAACCCTCGTCCTCTGCATATTCAACAAACAAAAGATGTCACAACGATTCCGCATAGTGTCCCAACAACTAACCAACAAGTGGTGACGACTGACAAGGGAACAAGAACGACTTTTGTAGAGAACAAGTTCTTTACCGTTTGGAAATACGATATCAACGGCGACTACAGCGATGCCCTCTCTTCTACTTATCATCTTGTGACGGTGTTAGACGGAAAAGGAACGCTCACAGTCGATGGAACACAGTATCCAATCCAAAAAGCAGATTCCTTTATTCTTCCTTCTGGAACACCTACACTTCAAATCAACGGATCTGTACAACTGATTGTGTCTCAATCAAACCAATAAAAACGAAAAAAGGTCAACAAGGGATTTCCTTGCTGACCTTAATTTTTTATGCATTCAATTGTTTTGTAATATCTACGATTTCGTCGATTAAGCCACCGATGGTTGCAATCGTATCTTTCAGTGGTGCATCTGTTGAGACATCCACGCCTGCTGCTTTCGCAAGCTCTTCTGCGCTCTTCGTTCCGCCCATCTTCAATACTTCTACCCAAGTGTTTGCTAAACTTGCATCTTTTTGAATCATTTTCGCCACTTGTGTACCAATTGTTAAACCAGCTGAGTAAGTGTATGAGTAAAGTCCCATGTAATAGTGCGGTTGACGCATCCATGTTAACTCTGCTCCTTTGGTAAGAACCACTTCTGGTCCCCAGAATTTCGCAAGAGTTTCTCTAAATAAATCATTTAACGTATCTGCGTCTAAACTCTTACCTGCATCCACTAAGCGGTATACTTCGCGCTGGAAGTACGCTTCTAATAAGTGAGTCACAAAGTTGTGGTAGTACGTTTTAGCGACCATTTGAGAAATAATCCAACGTTTCATACGTAAGTCATCGCCTGCTTTGTTCTTCAAGTAGAACTCAACTAATAATTCGTTTGTTGTAGATGGAGCTTCCACAAAGTACATACTTGGACGACCATCTAGAATATTTTGGTGTTTATACGCCAATTGGAAGTGCCCTGCGTGACCTAATTCATGCGCTAACGTCATGCAGTCATTCATATCTTCTGTAAAGAACATTAAGATAAATGAATTTGCCCCGTAAGGTGATGAACAGAACGCACCAGTACGTTTACCGATTGTTTCAGCGTAGTCAATCCAACGATTGTCGAAGGCTTCCTTCATAATCTTGAGGTAATCTTCTCCTAGAGGTTCTAGCCCTTCTAAGATGTATTGTTTTGCTTCGTCATACGTTACTTTGGCTGCATATGTTGGATCTACTTCTAGTTTCAAGTCTTCATAACGCACTTCATCCAATTGATAGATTTCTTTGATTAGACGTGCAAATTTGCGCATATGTGGTGCTAATTCTTCCATGATGACATCGATTTGACGGTCGTATAATTCACGAGAAACTTTTTGACGGTCTAATAAATAATCAATCACTGAATCGAATCCACGCAATGTTGCCATTGTTTTTTCTTTTTGAATTTGTGTGTTATATGCTGAAGCTGTACTGTGTTGGTATTTGCGTAATGTGTCGCTAAATACTTTAAAGGCTTCACGACGGATTGCTGTATTGGCTTCTGATTGCATACGGCCTTCGAAGCTGTTGTATGTCATTGGAATCACTTGTCCATCTGCTTCTACGTCTGGGAAATGCATATCTTTAAATTTAATATCGTTGTACGCTTGGTAACCAGCATCTAATGTATTTCCTAGAGCAGCTAGAGTTGCTTCCACGTCTTTTGATAATAAATGTTTTTTATCTTCTAAGAGACGTTCGATATATAAGGCGTCTTCTTTATTCTCACGTGCTTCTTCTAATACTGCATCAGCCAATTGGCTTAATTCAGATTCAAAGAAACTTAATTTGGCATCTAATCCTGCTAATACAGTACGTGTTTGTGCAGCACGTGTTTGTGCCTCTTTATCTTTTGTATTTGCGCTCACAGCAAGGTTGCAATACGCAGAAATTTTACCGCGTTGTTCTAATAAGGTACGGTAGGTTGCTAAACCAGCATTCACTTGATGTGCTGTTGTAATGTTTCCTTCGTATTCTTTTTGGAAACCATCTACTTTTCCTTTTAAGTCTTCTAACGCTTCGTTAAAAGCTTCTTCTGTTTCAAACAAATGCGATAAGTCCCATGTTTGATTTACATCTACTTGACTTCTTTCAATCATACTCTCACTTCACTTTCTAAAATCGTACTTCCATTGTACCATAGTTTTCATCTAATTTTCAGAAAATTTTAATTTATTTCAATAAAAAAAGTGCTACAGCCTTGAGACTGTAACACTCCGCATTTCATATTAACGTAACGCACCAATAGCACGTGCGATTTCTTCATTAGAACTTCCTGGTTTAATCTCGAAAGTCCCAGTCCAGATATTTTCTGCAATGTTATTTGTTGTTAAGTAATCAACAAATTCTTTCGCACTCTTAATCAATCCAGCTTTTTCTAATTTTTCAGCAACATCATTTGATGATTCACCTTCTTCAACTGTAATAGATACAGGTTTTGAAGATTGAGTAGTTGCTGCTTCTGTTGTTGAAGCTTGAGTCGTAGCTGAAGCACTTGTTGATGATGCTTTACTACTTGATTCTTTTTCAGCTAATAAAGATTCGTAAGCGGCTTTATAGCTTGCTTCATTTGCTCCTTCAGTAACGATTGGCAAATTAACTGCATCTAATTGGCTTTTCAATGATTGTGGAACTAATGGCCAAATCACTGTTACCAATGCTAAAATTAACGCTGCTACTAAGAAGCCCATTCCTAAAGAACGAAATTTCGTTTTACTCATGTTCTTCTTCCTCCTTATTTCGCATCTGCTTCAAAATAATTATCAATCACTAATTGTACTGTTGAAACAGGTACATTCAATTGCTCAGAAATTGTTTCTACTGAATTTCCATGGCTAAATAATGTAATAATTTGTTGTTTAGTTACATTGTGTAGACGACCAGATTCTTCCACAGCAACTTCTTCTACTGTAGTTACTTCTTCTTCTTCAACAGGAGTCGTTTCTTGAACTACTTCTAAAACTGGTTTTTCAGCTACACGAACTTCTGCTTGTTTTGCAGCGCGAACTTCTTCGTAAGTTGGCTCAACTGATGGTCCTTTGTAAACAGTTGTTCCTTCTAATTCTTGAATTTTTTTCTTTAATGAATATACTTCACGATTTAATTCTAATAAACCTTCCGCTAATTCATCAATCTCCTCTTCATTTTGATTATCCTTTAAGAATAGTGAAATGAATAAGAAAAATACTGCTAATGCTAATAACGCTAGAACTACAACCCATACGTGCATTTTTTCACCTCATTAAATAATATTTTTTTCCTTTCATCCTATTTTAAATAATGTTAGACAAAATATCAAGGTTCACGGCAGAGTTTATCATTTTGTTAAGCATTTGTCATAATGTGAAATATATTGATGTTTTACTGAAAAATAAAAATCTTTACCTTATTTCATCCGAATGGAATGAGAAGGTAAAGATTTTTCATTTATCCGAATCCGTCCTTTATTGATTGATTCGTTTTTCTTTTTGACTTAATACTAATAAATTTTCTCGAAGTTCTTGCTCCATTTGTGTCAATTCATATTCTGCTTTTCTACGTTTTTGTCTTCCCTCTTGTTGAATTAAGATGGTTTCTTCTAACGTTTCAATTAAGTCTTGTTGTGTCTTTTGAAGTGTTTCTAAATCGATAATACCTCGTTCATTTTCACGAGCTGTTTCAATCGTCGAAATTTTCAACATTTCGGAATTCTTTTGAATTAATTGGTTCGTTGTTTCAGACACTTGTCGTTGCGCTGTAACTGCATCTTTTTGACGAAGTAATGTCATTGCAATCGCAATTTGATTTTTCCATAAAGGAATCGTTGTTGTAATAGAAGATTGAATTTTTTCTGCTAATGTTTGATTCGTATTTTGAATTAAGCGAATTTGTGGAGCTTGTTGAATCGTCATCTGGCGCGTTAATTTCAAGTCATGATTTCTTTTTTCCAAACGATCAAGGAACTGATGCAAATCATTAACGGTTTGTACATCCATTTGATCTCCAGTTTCTTGTGCTTTCTTCATGGCTTCAGGAATTAATTGTTGTTGCATTTCTTCAATTTTCAATTCCCCTGCAGCAATATAGATGCTTAATGCTTCAAAAAATTCTTTATTCCGTTGATAGAGCTGTTCAAGAGATAAATTATCATTTAATAAGCCATTTTTTTCATGGTCTAATTTCACCGCAATCTTATCTACTTGAGATCCAACTTCTTGATATTTCGATTGCATTTCGTAAATAGATTTCTTCACACGTCCAAAAATTTTACGGAAAATATTAGAGTCCTCTGCCACTAAATCTTGTGGATTCGTCTCATTGAGGCGCATCATCAATTCATTTAAGGTGTCTCCAATTTCTCCAGTATCTTTATTTTGAACATGGGCAAGCATTGAATGTGAAAACTCCCCTAATTGCTTTTGAGCTCCCGCACCATAACTGATAATGGCTTGCATATTCTTTTCATCGATTTGTTTCGCTAAAGCTCGAGCTTGTTCTTGTTGTTTCTCGGGCAATGAATCCACCAAAGCCTTTTGTGGTTCCACTTGTTCTTGTGGAAAATCAGCCGAAACATCTTGTAAACTTGTATTTTTCACAACATCCTCACCAAAGGGATTTTGAATGAGGGCATCTACCATGCTAGTTTTTTCTTCTGTCATTTTATTTTGCTCCTTTACCTTTTTCTAGAATCTTTCGAGAGACATAGTCCATTTCTGCTTCAGAATTTTGAATTCTATCTTCTTGGAAATGTAAATAATCTTCTTCTAACTTCTCACAAGTGAGTTCAATCTTTTCAGCCAATTCTTGCAACGTTTGATAAGTTTCACTACCTTTAACAGGTTGTTCACTCATCTTCCGGTAAGCTGAGGTCATTTCTTTTAGCGAAGGTACACAAGTATGCACAAACAAATCTGCATCTGGTAATTTCTCTGGATTTGCCACAAGTTCTCTAAAGTAATCCTTCATTATTATAGAAGTATTATAGCGATTCGCAATAATTCTGAGTTTTGTATACCCTTGGATATTGTCCTCAATTTCGTTGATTTGATCTTTTACGACCGCCATTTTTTGTCTGAAATATTCAATATCCTGTTTGGAAAGTCCAGATTGTTCATACCCTTCTTGTACTTTAGTGGAAGTCTTTTTCAAAGGTTTCTTTGTTTTTTCAAAAAATGATTGAACCTCCATCTCTCGAGGAAATAGAACAAAAAAGAAAATGGCAAGTAATAAAACAGTTACTACTATCCCTTTTTTCATTGAGCCATCCACATAATCCGCCAATCTATACGTTAACAAGATAAAAAAGCTCAATTTTATTAGTCTAAACCACTGTTTCATGGCATTCCCTCCTTATAGCATTATTGTATCATTCTCATCTTGTTAAACATGGTACTTAAGGCCGATTTTTATATGATTTTTATTCAAAAAAAACTGAGCCGAATTTCTCAGGCTCAGTTAAAATTTTACTATTCTGCTTCTGGAACCAACGCTTCAGGGAAGTGTTCACGTACAATTGCTGCACAACGATGACATAAAGTTGGCGCATCTTCTAATTTTCCTACTTCAATCTTCACAGCACGGCAACGTTCACAAGTTTCACCTTTGGCATGTTCAACAACGACTTTCACGCCTTCGCCTTCAACCGCATTCGCAGGAGCTTCAACGCCTTCTGGAACGACTTCTAATTCACTAACGATGAATAATTGAGCGACATTGGTGTTTAAGGCTTCTAATAAAGCACGAACTTCATTAGATGGGTAAAGCGTTACTTTTGCCTCGAAGTTCTTACCGATTAATTTCTCGTTACGAGCTTCTTCTAAAGCTTTCAATGCAGTGTTACGAACTTTGAAGAATTCAGCCCATTGTGCTAATACTTCTTCTTTGTTTTCGTAATTTTCAACTGCTGGGAAATCAGCTAATTGAACATAAGCTTCTTCTTCCTTCAAGTATTTCCAAACTTCTTCACTCGTATGAACTAAGATTGGACTTAGTAATTTCGTTAATTTCACTAAAATATCGTAGATGACTGTTTGCATTGCACGACGTTCGTAGTTATCTGCATGTTCGATATACACAACGTCTTTTGCAAAGTCTAAGTAGAATTGTGATAAATCAACGGTACAGAAGTTCATCACTGTTTGGTAGATTGTTGAGAACTCGTAGTTTTCATACGCTTCTTCAATAGTTTTCACAACATCATTGAAACGAATCATCATGTATTGGTCAACACTTCGTAGGTCTTTAAACGCTACGGCATGTTTAGTTGGTTCGAAGTCTGTAGTGTTCGCTAACATAAAGCGCATTGTGTTACGGATCTTACGGTATGCTTCAGAGACTTGGTTTAAGATTTCAGTACTGATACGAACGTCTGATTCATAGTCCACAGAAGATACCCATAGACGAATAATGTCTGCCCCTTTTGTTTGCATTTCTTTTGCAGGTGAGATGACGTTTCCTAGAGATTTACTCATCTTCTTACCTTCTCCGTCCATTACGAACCCTTGAGAAAGAACCGCTTTATAAGGCGCTTGTTTATGAACCGCTACACTTGTTGTTAAACTTGAGTTGAACCATCCACGGTATTGGTCTGATCCTTCTAAGTATAAATCAGCTGGGAATGTTAATTCTGGACGAACGCTTAATACGCCAGCATGTGAGCTACCTGAGTCGAACCATACGTCCATGATGTCCATTTCTTTTGTAAATGTTCCATTTGGACTGCTTGGATGTGTGAATCCTTCTGGTAATAAGTCTTTTGCTTCACGTTCGAACCATACATCAGAACCGAATTCTCCTACTAGTTTAGCAACGTGTTCGATTGTTTCTGGAGTGATGATTGGTTCTCCGTTTTCAGCGTAGAATACAGGAAGTGGAACACCCCATACACGTTGACGAGAGATTACCCAGTCGCCACGGTCACGAACCATGTTGTAAATACGTACTTGACCTGATGGGTGGTACCATTTCACATCATTTTCAATCACATCTAAAATATCTTGACGGAAAGCATCGATTGACGCAAACCATTGTGGAGTTGCACGGAAGATTACTGGTTTCTTCGTTCTCCAGTCATGTGGGTAACTATGCACGAAGTAGCTTAAGTGTAATAATGCACCTTTTTCAGTTAATAAGTCTGTAATCACTTTGTTAGCTTTGGCATAAAACATTCCTTCAAAACCAGGAGCTTCTGAAGTGAAATGACCTTGATTATCGATTGGTGATAATACATCTAAGTTATATTTACGTGAGTAGTAGAAGTCGTCTTCCCCGTGTCCAGGAGCCGTATGAACTAAACCAGTACCCGCATCAAGCGTTACGTAGTCACCATTCATTACAAGTGATTCACGTTCGTAGAATGGATGCCATGCAGTTGCATACTCTAAAGCTGTTCCTGGAAATTCTTTAACGATTTCAGCAGTTTCCCAACCTAGAGTTTCAGCAAGTGAGTTCACTAATTCCTTAGCAACAATGAAGTTTCCTTTTTCAGTTTTCACTTCTGCGTATACATAGTCAGGATGTACGAAGATCCCTAAGTTTGCTGGAAGTGTCCAAGGAGTTGTTGTCCAAATAACGAATGATGCATCATCAGATACAACACCTTTTCCGTCTTTCACTTTGAACGCCACATAAATAGATGGGCTTTCTACGTCTTTATATTCAATTTCAGCTTCCGCCAGTGAAGATTCACTTGATGGAGACCAGTAAATTGGTTTTAATCCTTTGTAAATATAGCCATTTTCAGCCATTTTACCAAATACGCGGATTTGTTCTGCTTCGAATTCTGGTTGAAGCGTTAGGTACGGATTATCCCATGTACCAGTAACTCCTAAACGTTTAAATTCAGCACGTTGGTTATCCACTTGACGTAATGCGTATTCCGCACATAATTTACGGAATTCAGCAATCGATAATTTTTTACGGTCAACCCCTTCAGCATTCGCAAGAGCTTGCTCGATTGGAAGTCCATGTGTATCCCATCCTGGAACATACGGCGCACGGAATCCGCTCATTGATTTACTACGAACAATAAAGTCCTTCGAAATTTTGTTTAAGGCATGTCCCATATGAAGTGCACCATTAGCATATGGTGGTCCATCATGAAGAACGAATGATGGTTTCCCTTCATTCTTTGCTTGACGCTGTCCGTATACATCGGCTTCTTCCCATTCTTTTTGATACTCTACTTCTTTTGTTGGTAAGTTCCCACGCATTGGAAATTCTGTTTTCCCAATTTGTAAGGTTTCCTTCATTTTCATCAATTTTCCTCCTTAATTAGACTTCTTTTACAATCATTGTTCCGCAAAATATAAAAAAGCCCCTGCAAACAGCAGGGGCGAAATCAATTCCGCGGTACCACCCATATTTACAAATGATATTCATTTGCCTAGGTAAATTGTTAACGCCATTTAAGCGACCCTTCTTAATCTATCATGTATTTCAGAAAAGTTTCCAAGAGATGATTCTTGCTATAAACAGGGACTGCCAACCTTCCACCTACAATCGGCTCTCTAAAAAGTATATTTACACAAGTTGTTCTCTTCATTGAACAGATAAATTTTACGCTATTTCAAAATATTTTGCAACCTTTTACTTTTTTAAAAGGAGAAAACCGGCTCATATTGTGAACCGGTTTGAGGGCAGACTATTTTTCATGATTATAAGGGCTGGTTAGGTGGGCCCTTATAGGCAATGATTGTTTCTTTCCTATTCTCTTTTTTTACCTTTTTTCGTAAAGATTAATCCTAATCCACCGAGTGAAGCTAGGATTGCTCCTACTAGACCTGGAGTTGCATCCTCAATACCTGTATTTGGTAAAGCTTCTTTTTCAGATTTAGCACTTGCTTGTTGAGCAGGAGCTGCAGGTGTTTTACCACCTTCGTTTGCTGCAGCAACCACACCACCACGATTTGCTTGAGTACCAGAATCTACTTGAGTAGAAGAATTATCTGGAGTTGATGGATTCACCGGTGCTGTAGGATTGCTTGGTGTTGAAGGATTAGAAGGAACTACTGGATTACTTGGTGTAGCAGGCGATGCAGTTTTAAATGTTACTGCATATAAACTAAAGTGACCTACATGTAATGTTACAGAATTGCCTTCCCCTTTAGTAAATTTAATTGGGCTAGCAGTTTCTCTATCATCAGTTACAAAGTATGCATTATCCACTTCTTTATCTACTGGGAAAGTAACTTTTGCTTCTCCATTTACCGCTACAGCACTTCCATCTTTTGCCGCAAAAGTAATTTCATAAGCTTGGTATTCTTTTCCGTCAAGGCTCTTAATCGTTCCACTTACTTTTTCAACCTTAAGCATCTTAATCTTCTTATCCAAGTATTTAGTTGGAACTTCAACAACTACTGGAGTATCTCCATTTTCGTCTTCAAATCTCGCAATACCTGTCTTCTTATCAATCGTTACCTTCACACCTTCTGTTTCGTATAGAGGTAATTCGATGTTTGGTTGATTTGGAGTTGGTTTCTCTGGATCTGGAGTTGGTTTCTCTGGATCTGGAGTTGGCTTCTCTGGGTCCGGATTTGGTTGAGGTTCTTCCGTTTCCTTCACTTCTTTCAACTCTTCCACTAATCGTTGAACCGCATTTGGTGTCAATAGATTTTGTTCAGCAAGTCCTTCTTTATAAGCAATAAGACCAGCTAAGTATTCTTTCACTTCTTTACGGTCAATTTTACTTACTCGATCGATTTCTGCTTTAAGCGCTGACTCATCTACTGGAGTATCAGCTTCCACTGGTAATACAAAACGTAATTCTGCAGCAGAAATATGTCCATAGTCCCCATAAGTTTCATTACCAGTAAAGATGGCTTTCTTCACTTTAATTGGAGCACCAAAGTTAACAACTTTCGTCTTAGCATCATTTCTCCAACCTTGGAAGCTAAAGTGATGTTCTTTGTCATTTTCGTCAATGACTGTTAAACTTCCGCTCATCACTCGTCCATTTGCACCAGATTGTCTTGGTACATATTCAAAGCGAGTTGATTCAAGTGGAGTCTTAAATGTTACTTTAAGTGATTGTCCTAAGCTATCCACTCCATATGGTGTATGCCACAATGTATTTGGATTGTTATCAAATGCATAGTAAGGATTATCTACATTTTCATAAGGAGCTTCAATTCCTCCGTCGGCAATATCATCCCAAGTAGGACTTGTACGTTTTTCTTGAAGGGCTTCTTTTGCTTCTTGCACTCTTTGTACTAAAGCTTTTGCATCTTCAATACTAATATCATCTTCAGCTTCTAATAGAGCAGCAACTGCATCTTTATAAGCATTTAGAGATTCAGATTTGTAATTTCCGTTAACGACTGGTGTGTTCTTTTCAAATGCATCATCAACAATCATCTTACCAGTTAACTTAATTTCTTCAATTTCTAGGTTATCCATCATGAAGTCTTTATAACCTTTGAAGTTGATTTCGTTATTATTTGTGTCACCTTTTGTATCGGCACCACGAGCATTTGAGTAAATACCAACCCAAGTGTTTCCACCTTTTTCACCTGTTACGTAGAAGCTTACTCTCTTAGGTTTTGAAGATTTTTCCCAAGTATTTTCTAAATCGTATTTTGTTAATTTACTACGACGACTATTTTCTCCATTACCAATTACGAATGAGTATGCTCCATTAGATCCTGCTTCGTAATCGAATGTTACTTTATAAGTTTTACCTTCTTCAAAGCGGAAGTTTTGAGGAATTGTTTGGTAAACAAGTTTATCATATCCTGATAAACCATTTGTCTTCAATGACCAATCCCCTTCAATTACGTCGTTGACTTTCTTACCATTCCATCCACGTTGAGTATATGGTTCATGTTTTTCAGATAAGTGAGTTCGGTTATCTTGAACCCCTTCTACATCCCCAACTACAAATGGGAAGATTCCTTGAGGCACCTCTTCAAAGTTTTGTTTGAATTTACCAGAACCTGTATCGTGGTTATCACCATACATGACTGATTTATTTTCAAACACACGAATTTCATCGAAGTAAGTTGCTTTTTCATCAGCATCACGACCAAGTTCTAATGTTACGTTAGAAACATCATCCCCTGTAGTAAAGTATACATACATATTTTGGAAGTAACTTGTATTATCGATTGTTGCATTCTTTTTCAATGTGTTATGAGCATGTGCTTGAACATAGTTTTTCGCAATTGATTTATTCGTGTAATTTGAAATTACTTTATCGCCAACGCGAACTGTAATATCTGCACGAGCATCACTACGGTTATCTACCCCTACATAAACTGCATATTTCGTATTTGGTTTCAAATCAGTTAATCGTTGTTTCAAGGTTACTCTTTGTTTGTTTCCTTGAATACGAAGCATTTCGTTTGCTCCTTGAGATTTCACAATTTCTGCATGTTCTGCATCTCCTGTTTTTTCCCAATGATCTAATGTTCCACTGTTGAAACCTTGGTCGTAGATGTGTAATCCTTCACTCCATACCATTGTCTTTTTGCCTTGAGGAGCTTTATAAAGTACATATGGTTGGTATGCGTCCCCTGTAATTTGAACCTTACGATCTGCGCCCACTGTTAATTCAACAACATCTTGTTTTCCTTGGGCTGTTAAACGATAGAGGTATACTTTATCTCCAGTCCAATCTTCAGGAAGTGTCCATTCTGTTGTTCCTGTTGTGTTTGTATAGAAGTACATTTTTTCTTTGTCACCTGTTAAAGGTTTACCATTTTCATCCCAGTTCCATGGAACTAAATAGCTACCACCATTTTCGATGACACGGCCATTTAAAGTCGTCACACGTTTACGGTAATCTGGACTATTTGGATCATTAGATTGACGAACAATTTTCACTTCGTCCCCTTTGTCATTTGTTAAATGTACTTCCATTTCTGGTGTCCACTTATAATTTTGACCATTGTCGCTCATTGCAACTGGGTTTCCATTAATCCATTTAGATACTTTGTAGTGTTGGAAATACTTCGTCATAATGTTATTTTCGAAGAGGTTACGAATATATCCTTCGTAGTCGCTTCGACCTTGCCATCCTTCGAAGTCTTTCATGTTATATCCACCAAGTAATGGATAGTTTGCAGCCCCACCATAGCTTGGATAGTCGCCTACCCATGAGTCTTTTTGATGGTTACGGATGAATCGAGTGATATTTGAGTTGATTCCTTTCAGTGTATATCCACCGTAAGTTAAGTCAGCTGCCCAGTGTTGGAATGTTGAATCATATTCCGCACCATAACCCCACTCAATTGTCATTCTCCAACCTTGAGAATTAATTTCTTTAGAGATGATATGAGTTGGCCAAGCAGAGTTATCTCCTGATTGTCCATTTCCCCATACGTCTAGATAAATGAAATCAAGTCCTTCTCCTAATTTTTCCTTCAATTCTTTCCAACGTTGGAGACGGTTGTGAGCTAAGTCATAGCTAGCATCAATATTAATCCCTTGGTCTAACCAGTTCCAACCATACATGTAAGTTCCGTCTGGATTCTTACGAAGAATTGCTTCACTAAAGTATTTAGACTCTGGATATGTTTCAGAAGCATTCACGTGAATACCGATTTTTGCACCGTATTCTTTTGCTTTTGCTAACAGTTTCTTGAAGTCTTCAACTCCACCAATTCTCTTACCGATATCTGCATAGTTTAAGTGACCTGAGTCGTGACCTTCACTACCATATCCTTTAAGAAGGATTGATTGACCTAAACCATCTGTGTGTAAGTTAATCTTCTTAATACCATCTAAAGTCATTAAGAATGGGTTTTGCGCTTGAGAAGCGAAGTTCATCGCAATACGATAAGCGACTAAATCTGGAACAGATTCTGCTCCTTTTGGATTGTTCATGATATTACGATATGCAATCGCACCATCTTGCCAGTCCACGACATTATCTTTATTTAAGTCTTTTGTAATGACAACTTTTGAACTTGGTAATTCTAAAGTGTATTCAGGGTATACCAAATTCTTATAAGCGCGTTGATACCAATATGGTGAGCTTTGAATTCCTAAGTAGTTCACACCTTCTACTCTTTGTAATGCAGTAGTCAGACGTGCAAAGTCATTTCCTTGATAAGTGAATTGTGAGTTACTCCAAACAGATGCTGACAATTCATTTGAGGAAACAAAACCATACATAAATCCATAAGTATACTCATTCATTTTTCCAGAGTGTAAATCTAAATGGTAATCTCCAGATCTATGAGTGTTCGTAGACATTTGAGCCCCGTCAAATTTGGCATTTTGTTTGTTAGAGCCTACTGATACAAGTGTATTTCCAGGGAATTCAATGGTTTGAATAAGTTTACGAACATTGTCTACCGGTTTGCCCATTTCAACGTTATTTTTATTGACTACTTTAGTAACGTCAAAATGCATTTCGTTTCCAACTAATTGTAATTTAACAGTAATCTCAGCATTGATGAATTCATCATCATTTCTTACTGTCATCACATACTCAGCTGTTTTATCGTCAATTTTACGATATTGAACTTCTGGTTTTACTAAAACGCCATTGATAGACATTTTATCAATTTTTTGAACTTGACCTGTTAATGTCTTACCATCTAATTCATATTCTTTCACACGTGGAAACGCAGTATCAATAATCGCTTTTAATGTTTCAGATTGTAGCGTTTCATAATGAACATCTTGGTCGTTTCTAGCAAGACCATCATCCACTGGATTATTTGGTTCATTATCTTGTCTTACATTTTCTTGGTTATCTGCTTTAATCGATACTGAAGTTAATTCTGATCCCCAAGTACCTGCTTTTAAGTAAACTTTTTTGATACCCGCTAAAGCATTTTTCACTGCCTCTGGGACAACCTCAGTACTAAATAAGTTTTGTCCATTATTCGTTGCGTTTAATTGACCATCTTTTTTATAAACAATAGAAAGATGATTTTCTTCACCAATAGCAGGCGCTTCTACACGAGTCTTGCTATACCAAGTGTTTACACCTGGTCCTTTGTATTGCCAGAACCAACCACCTTTGTCGTATCCTACAAAGATGTTGTTGTCATTATCTTTATACTTTAGATAGACACCAAATCGAGTTTCAGCAGGTGCCGTATTGGCTTTAAAGGTTAAATCAATGTTGACATTTCCTTCTTCATCTGCTTGTAAGCCTTGTTTTTCGAATAAAGCTTCATTAGCTCCGTTGTCATTAGATGATGTTGAAGTTAATTTATTGTAACGAACGCCACCTTCTTCAACAACCTCTACTTTCCCTTTTACTCTACTAGAAGAATCCCATTCTTTCGTTGGAGCTGTTTTTTCAGTTGCTTCTCTATTTTCTCCAGTAGCAGCTGTTGCAGCTTTTTCTTCTTCAGATTTTTTCTCTACTGTTTTATCTTCTTTTTCTTTTGCTTCCTCAGCTTTAGCACCTGTTTCAGTTTTACCCGTTTCAACATGTTCAGTTGCTGTTGCTTCAGTAGCTTTTTCTTCTTTATTGGTTACTTCTCCAGTTCCTCCTTGAGAAGTTGCTTCAGTACCTTCCTTAGCAGAAGCTTCCGTAACCGGTTTTTCTTCGGAGCTATTCTTAGGTGTCTGCGTGTCTGCTGCTGTTACTTCAGATACCGCTTCCCCTGATTTCTCCTCAGTATTTTGTACAGCTTCATGATTTGGCGCATTTTCAGTTGCAGTTGCAACGACTTCTGTTCCAGCTACTTCAGTAGCAGAAACAGGTTGAAGTGTGCCAAAAAAGAAAGCCCCAATAATCACAGAACAAGTTCCGACCGTGAGCTTTCTTATAGAGAAGCGCTGTCTCTTCTCCATATTTTTATGTTTATACATAATACCCCTCCTTAATATTATAAAAACGTTTCCATAAATAATTTTAGCATTTTAATAATCTTGGCACATGAACGTTCTTGCTCTTTACTTATACTTTTTTGCTCTTTTTTAAACCGCTTCCATTTTGTTTATTATTTAACAATAATTAAATGCAAAAAAGTCCTTAGCACAAATAGTGCTAAGGACCTCATTTTATTTTTGTCCCATATCTTTGACTTTCATAATACGGGTAATGCTTGCGCGCTCATTTTCTTCAAGTTTCATTTCAATAAAGTAAATCGTTTCTTCTAATTGAGGAATCAATCGATATTCAAGGGCATTTACACGACGTCTTGTTTTTTCGATTTCATCTGCAAGAAGTTGGCAAGTTTTTTCAATCTCTGTCAACTCTAGTAGATCATTTAACACATCTGAGATTTGCTCTACAGAATCATCAATCTCACTGTTTGAGTTTAAGTAACCATATTTGAAGTCACTTTCCTCATTTTCATCTTTCACAGTGAAATTCATTTCTGGAACATATACACTCATAATGTTCTTTTCTTGAAGATCTAAGGATACGCTTTGGGGTGGAATCGCCACAAGCTCTTCTATGAAAGCTTCTTCTAATGTTGCCTTTGCAAGAACGAAGCTCTTCATTCCTTCTACGAGACGAGTTTCAACCGCCTCACGTAACGCATTATTTTTTCGAATTAATTCGATGAACTGACGCATTAACTCATCTTGTTTATCCTTCAGGAGTTTATGCCCCCTTTTTGACACGACAAGACGATGCTTTAATTTCGTCAATTCCATTCGGGTTGGTTTGACATTCAATCGTGTCAAAGGAATCACTCCCCTTCCGGAAGGTATTCATCTAATAACTCATCCTTAATCCGTTTCAATTCCGTACGTGGTAAGATGGATAGTAACTCCCATCCTAAATCAAGTGTTTCTTGGATTGAACGGTTCGTGTAGAAACCTTGTCCAACATATTCACGTTCAAAGCGTTCTGTGAACTCTACATATTTCTTATCGGTTTTCGATAATGCAGATTCTCCTAAGACCACCGCAAGTTCTTTAGCTTGTTTACCAGTCGCATAAGCCGCGAACAATTGGTTCATCGTTGGTGCGTGGTCCTTACGAGTTTTTCCTTCACCTGAACCTTTATCTTTTAGACGAGATAATGAAGGTAATACATTAATTGGAGGTTGAATCCCTTGTTTATCAAGAGCACGGTCCAAAATGATTTGTCCTTCTGTGATGTATCCCGTTAAGTCAGGAATTGGGTGAGTAATATCATCTTCTGGCATTGAAAGGATTGGAATTTGCGTTACTGATCCTGGTTTCCCGACGATACGTCCTGCACGTTCGTAAATAGTAGAAAGGTTTGTATATAAGTAACCTGGATATCCACGACGTCCTGGAACTTCACGACGAGCCGCTGAAATTTCACGAAGCGCTTCACAATAGTTGGTCATGTCTGTCATGATAACCAGTACATGCATTCCTTTTTCAAAGGCTAAGTACTCAGCTGTTGTTAATGCGATTTTTGGAGTTGCAATACGTTCAATCGCTGGGTCGCTCGCTAAGTTTAGGAACATGACTGAACGGTCAATCGCCCCAGTCTTACGGAAATCTTCCATGAAGTATTCTGCTTCGTCGAAAGTAATCCCCATTGCAGCAAATACTACCGCGAATTTTTCGTCGCTATTTAATACAGTCGCTTGACGTGCGATTTGGGCTGCTAACTCTTTGTGTGGAAGCCCTGAACCAGAGAATACTGGTAATTTTTGACCACGAACAAGAGTGTTCAAGTGGTCAATAGCAGAAATCCCTGTTTGGATAAATTCATCCGGATAGTCACGAGAAACTGGGTTAATCGCTTGTCCGTTTACGTCTAAAGTCGCTTCTGGAAGGATTTCTGGGCCGTCATCCATGACGTTCCCCATCCCATCGAAAATACGACCAATCATGTCTTCAGATACGTTTAATGATAATGGTTTACCGCGGAAACGTACTTTTGTGTCACGAATGTTAATGCCGCTTGGTCCTTCGAAAATTTGAACCATTGCTTTATCTTCGTTTACTTCCAGTACTTGTCCATGACGTAATTCACCATTTTGTAATTGGATTTCAACCAACTCATCATATTTAACGCCTTCGACTTGTTCAACCATCATTAAAGGGCCAACAACTTCACTAATCGTACGATACTCTTTAAGCATGTGTCATCCCTCCATGTTGAATTGTTTTTTCGATATCTGTTTTAATTTGCTCTCTGATTTCATCGAAGCGAGCAATTTCAGATTCTGGAATATATTTTGAACGTGCGATACGGTCACGCACATCTTCTGTTCCGTCGATAATCTCAGCATAGTATGAACCAAGTTTCATCGCACGACGCGCTTCTTTTTCAAATGTTAAGATGAGTTCTAACATGCGATATTGTTTCTCACGAGAGGTGAATGTATCGACATCGTCAAACGCATTTTGTTGTAAGAAGTCTTCACGAAGCATTTTAGCGGTCATCATCGTTAGGCGGTCACGTTCAGATAATGATTCAAGACCAACTAAACGAACGATTTCTTCTAAGCTTGCTTCTTCTTGTAAAGTGTTCATAGCATGTTGCACATATTCAGACCAGTTTGCATGTACGTTTTCGTCCATGTATTTACCCACTTCTGGATCATACAATGAGTAAGAAGTTAACCAGTTCATAGATGGGAAGTGACGTTTTTGCGCCAATGTGGCATCTAATCCCCAGAATACTTTGGCTACACGTAATGTATTTTGTGTAACAGGTTCTGAAGTATCTCCCCCTGGAGGTGATACGGCACCGATTGCTGTAATGGTACCTTCACGGCCATCGCTACCTAATGTCTCAACACGTCCTGCACGTTCGTAGTATTCTGCGATACGGCTTCCTAAGTATGCTGGGTAACCTTCGTCCCCTGGCATTTCTTCTAGACGTCCAGACATTTCACGAAGCGCTTCTGCCCAACGTGAGGTTGAGTCCGCCATAATAGCTACGTTATATCCCATATCACGGAAGTATTCCGCAATCGTGATACCTGTATAAATAGACGCTTCACGAGCCGCTACAGGCATGTTAGAAGTGTTTGCGATTAATATGGTACGTTCCATGATAGATTCGCCCGTTGTTGGGTCAATCAATTCTGGGAATTCATTCAATACGTCTGTCATTTCGTTTCCACGTTCTCCACAACCTACGTATACCACGATATCCACGTCTGCCCATTTTGCGATTTGGTGTTGCACCACTGTTTTACCAGCTCCGAATGGTCCTGGTACAGCTGCTGCTCCCCCTTTTGTTACTGGGAAGAAAGTATCGATAACACGTTGTCCTGTTAACATTGGAACTTCCGTATTTTTCTTTACTTTATAAGGGCGCCCACGACGTACTGGCCAACGTTGGATTAAGTTGAAATTGCGCACACCTGATTCTGTTTCGATTTGGTACACTGTATCTTCAATCTTGAAGTTTCCAGCTTCCACTTTAGTTAATTTTCCTTTAACACCATAAGGCACCATGATTTTATGTTGTACAACTTTAGTTTCTTGTACATAACCGACAATGTCTCCGGCTTCTACTTCTTGACCCACAGCTAGTGTAGGAATGAATTCCCACTCTTTTTCACGGTCAAGTGGATCCACGTTTGTACCGCGGACTAAGAAGTCACTTTGTGATACTTCTTTAAATTTATTGAGGGGACGTTGAATCCCATCAAACATTTGAGATACAATCCCTGGCGCCAATTCAACAGATAATGCTTCCCCTGTTGTTTCGACGGGTTCTCCTGGTCCAATTCCTGAAGTTTCTTCATATACTTGAATCGATGCGATATCTTTACGCATTTCGATGATTTCACCGATAAGGCCTAAATGTCCTACTCGACAAATATCTTGAATATTCGCATCTTCCATTCCTTCAGCAGTCACAAGAGGACCTGATACTTTTACGATTCTTCCGATCTTCACTGAGGTACCTCCCTTAGGTTTAATTGGTTGGTTATAAGATGTTTTGTCCAACCGCTTTTTCAACATTTTCTTGAATTCTTGATTTTCCAATTCCTAAAGATCCTTTATGGTTTGGAATAAGGATGATGGCTGGTGAAATTTCTGCATCATAACGACGAATTGTTTCCGGAATCTGACTAGCAATAGCTTCCGTTACATAAATAATCCCAAATTGATCTCCAGCAAGTTCATCAATCGTCTTGCGTGCACTTTGCGCTTCATGGCAAGGATACACGTCAAACCCTAAAATTTTAAAAGGAAGGATGGAATCTTTGTCGCCCACTACGGCAATTTTATGAGACATAAACTGGTCGCATCCTTTCTCTTAATTGTTCTTCAGTAAACTCATTGTCCACACCAACCAGTAATAGACGAAGGTTTTTCACTTCCATCTCTAACGCATGAATATACGCAAGACTTGGCAGTGGTCCAAATGGTTCAAAAGTTGCTTCTTCTAGAATGTGATAAATCAATTCTTCTTTTAATAATTCCAATGCAAAAACTGGATGTTGTTCCTGTTCTAAAATCGCCACAATCTTGTCATAGTATGGAACATGTCGATATAGGTCAATAAGAGCCTCTGTGCCCTTTTCAAGCACTTCGTCGATTAATAATGTCTTATCTACGGTACCTTCGCTAGACAATACCCCAATTAAGAATGAGCGTGATTGTTTTTGCTTTGCAGCACGGATTAAGATAGTGATATTCTCCAAATCAATCATAATGTTCACGATTTGATGGATGACTTCTTGATTCATAGTACGGTCGATGAGTCGAAGATGTTTGAAATAGTAGCGATCCATAAATACATCGGCAGCTTCTAAGCGGCCAAAGTTTTCAAAATCAGCATACGCTTCACGAACACCTTCAATCATAATATCTGGTACATCAAGTGAATCTTGAGTTTCGACTAATTGATTTAAGGTTTCGAAGGAATAACGTCCTAACGGTACACATAAATGCTTTAAGTCTTTTCCAGAGAACTTCGATTTCAGAAGAACTTTTAAATTATGGTAAGTGTAACGAATCGAGAATACATCAAGCAGTGATGCATCCGGAATGAGTTCTAACACCTCATCATAGTTGCGCTTCAAATGGGCATCTAAGACTGGATCGAACTGTCTTGATTCGAGAACTTCTTGTACATCTACCTCATAACTTGTCTTTTGCAAGGCTTCTAATGCTTGTTGTAAGGATTTAGATACGAGAATCCCATTCAATTGTTCCTTGGACAGTAATTGCTGTTCAAGAATACGAACGGTCGTATTCACTCCTGAATAGGCTAAATCATTCATTCCATCCCTCCTTACCCAATGAATGCTTTTCTAGCTAAGATAGGTGAATATTCTTCTTTTAAATCTTCAATTAATGCTTCGAATAAATAGTTATATTCGATACCTTCTTGTTTCAACACAAATCCTGCTTTCTTTGGAAGAGTTGCTTCATCGATGTGGAAAAAATTAAATTGCGAAGTTAACGCATGTTTGTCGTCATCACTCAAGCGAGAAACAGTTTCCTCTCCAAAAATAAGAGTTGTTTGTTGTTGTTTTGGTAATTTGCGAATAGCTGACTCGATAAAGAGACGTAATGTTTCCCCGCTCCAGGTAGACATTACTTGTAGAACGTCCTCAAATACACTTTCAAGAAGTTCACGTTTAACGCGCAAGACTTCTTTTTTACTTGCGTTCAAAATAGTCTGTTGCTCTTTTTCATATTGTGATTTTGCTTCTTGTTTTAATGCAGTTTTCTTCGCCATTTCTTGTTGCGAATATTGTGCATTCATTTGATTGATACGTTCTTCTTGTTCTTTAGTAGCAACCTCAATTCGCTGCTTTGATTCTTTTTCTAAATCCGCTAGAATAAGTTGTTTTAGTTGCTCTAAATCTTTCAAGAATACCCCTCCTCTTAACCTTTGTTAATGATAATTAAGATAGAAGCAAGTAATCCTAAGATTGCGTAAGTTTCAACCATTGCGGCAAAGATAATCCCTTTAGTAGATTCTTCAGGTTTTTTCGCTAAGATTTGTACACCTGCTGCTGCTACTTTACCTTGGGCAATCCCTGAGAATAAACCAGTGAATGCGATTGGTAAAGCTGCCATGAATAAGTATAAACCAGCTGCTAAAGTCATTGAAGCTGACATGTTAATCATGATGAAGAAGGCAACGATGAATCCGTAGATCCCTTGTGTACCAGGTAATAGTTGTAAGATTAATGCTTGAACGAATTTTTCAGGTTGTTCTTTAATTAAGGCAGCAGCTGCTTCACCGGCAATCCCTACCCCTTTCGATGATCCAATCCCTGAGAAGATAATGGCAATTGCCATCCCTAGAGCAGCAAAGATTTGCCCTCCACCATTTTCAGCGAAAAATGTTAACCAGTTTGTCATAATTATATTTCCTCCATTTATTCTGATTTCTGTTGTTTCATTTCAACGTATTTTTCATATGTTTTGAACGGTTTTAATGCGTGTCCGCCACCGTCGTAGAATTTACCAAAGAATTCAACGAACTGTAGACGTAAGCCGTGAACGTAAGCTCCAAGGAATGAAAGGAAAATATTCAACCCTTGTAAGGCTACGATTAAGAAGATACCTGCTGTAAAACGTGCAACTGGTGGAAGGAATCCTACCAACATATTGAACGCACTTGCGATACTTCCCCCTGATACAGCTAGAGCCATTAAACGCGTGTAACTCACGACGTCTGCTACGTATCCACTAATTCCGTACAAGTTATATAGACCGCTCGCTAAACCGCCCCACTTGTTTTCGCTCGTTAGGACAGTTACGACTACAATCGCAACGGCTGCGATAATCGCAATCGATGAACCGATTGTCGCAATCCAAGAAATATTGAGTACCATTGAGCCTAATACATAAAGAATGATACCTGTAATAATGGCTAACCATCCAAGATGACTCGTGTAGGCATCGGCATATGCTTTTTTCTTTAGATTTGAGTAAGCCCCAAGTGATAAGCCGACCATAATCTGAATAACCCCGAAGATAATCGATAAGATCATAATCGTAATAAGGTCATTTGAGAGTGATAGTGGCTGGAATGGTAAATCCGCCCCAAATGCTGATCCAAATATAATCCCCCAAATCATAACAGGGTAGCTTAATAAGTGGAAGAACTTCAAGTTGCGTTTCATTCCTTTATCAAAATGGAAGAACTTCAACATGATGAATGTTCCCAACCAGAGAAGTGCTCCGTATCCTAAGTCCGCTGCCATCATTCCGAAGAATGCAAGATAGAATGGCGCAGTATAAGGAGTTGGATCTAATTCTCCGTATTTTGGTAATCCATACATTTCTGTTAGGTTTTCGAATGGTTGTAAGAAGGCATTGTTTTCTAAAACCGTTGGCACTTCTTCGTATTCCTCTTCAGCAATCTCGAGTGGTAAGAAGACATATTCGCCTTCTCCTAATTTTTCCTTGAGTTGAACTTCAACGTCATCGACTGCTTTTGTAGTTAACCACCCTTGAAGCACGAATACATGTTGACCATTCACTAATTCATTTTTGGCTTGTTCTTTTTGTAATTCGTTATAGGTAACTTCGGCAGAAAGCTGTAACTTGCGAAGAAGATCTTTTTCTTCTTGTAAGTCGTCTAACACTTTCTTTTTAGCCTCAACAACGGCTTTTTGCGTTTCCAGATTTTTCTTTAACTCAATAGAAGGAGCTTCCTCAAAGGCGTACCATACAATACTGAAATGTGCTTTAGCAAGTTCTGTTTTGGCTTCTAATTGTGCCTTTCTTGGATAGGTCACAAGAAGTCCGATTTCCTCACGCGTATGATACACTTCATGAACAGAAATCAATTCACTGTTCTTCAAAATTTCTAAGTATACATTATCCACTGCTTGAGGAATGACACCCATCTTTGTCTTCGTATAAGGATGTTTGAAAATATCTTTTGGATAAAAATCAAGAACACTCCACTTACGTAACAGCGTTTCTTTTTCTCTCAGTTCTTTTAATTCATCCTCTTTTTTGCGTAAAGAAGAACGAATATTTTCAACATGTTGAACGAGCTCATCCGTATTCCACTTTGAAACTTCTTCTTGAAGTTCAGAGAGTGTAAACTGTTCTCTTGCAATTTTTAACTTTTGAATCATTGAAGGTTGCTTTTGATTTTTTTCAACAAAAGCAATCGCTGCATTAATTCCTTCGAACTGTTTTTGAAGAGTATTTACTTCTTGTTCATCAGCATCTTTCAAAACGATGGATTTTTGTGTAAATAGTTCTTTTGCCTGTTCTAGCGAGGTTACTTCTAAAGATTGTAATTCTTGAATAGCATCTAATAAGTCATTTTGCTTTTCTGTAGGAGCAATTAACATGACTTTATTCATTTTAGCTATCGCCATATCTCTTCAACACCTCCTTCACAGTATCCTGAACTAAATCCTGCTTCAGATTATTGAAACGTTCTGTTAACGCATGAATTTCTGCTTTTTCTTCCTCTTTCACTTTCGCTTCAAAAGCCACTCTCTTTTGTTGATTTTTTTCTTTCAACTCCTTAGCGTAAACTTCTAACGATTGTTCCATATTCGATTTTGCTTCATTCACTCTTTGATCTGTTGCTGCTTTCGTTTCAGAAAGCTTTTCGTCGAATTTTTCCTTCAACGCTTTCGCTTCAGATTCAATCGCTAAAACAGAATTTAGAATCTCTTGACTCATGTGACACCTCCAATCCATTCGTTTTCACGAATAGTAAAATGCTTTCCTTTCCATTATAAACTTTCTTTTGCTAGGTATCAAACGATAATTTACCAGTATTCTCGGGCAAAATGAAACTTTATAAATAGGAAGAAACACATCTTTTTTTTGAAAATTTTTTCTTTTCTATTGCTTTTTAGAACATTTGTTCGTATAATAAGTATGCAAACAAATGTTCGGAGGTATCGAAAATGGAACAACGCAAAACACCATTCACATCATTTATCAAACCATTGTTAAACAAATTACACGTTTCTGAAGAAGAATATGAAGAACGAGATATTTTCTTTAAACCAACTATCATGCCACTGATTGATGTAGTGGAACAAATTCACCATAGTTATTATTTTAAGACACCGATTGTTCTTCACTTCGAAAAATATGACAATGCTGGGAATTTGATTACTTTTACTAAAAACGGATTGATTAAAAGTCCTATCCAAATGAATAATCACTTTGTTTTCTTAGAGCAAGAAACTGGGATTACCCATATTCTCAATGTAGAACAAATCGTTGCTTGCATGGAAATCGATTAACAAAAATACCATATATGGTATTTTTCTACTTCAGTTAAACTGAAAAAGGAACTCACAAACATGATATGTACCCAGAATCCTGGACACATTTTT
>NZ_KV786409.1:0-17004 GCF_001806915.1 Granulicatella sp. HMSC30F09
GATTTTGTGTCTAACTTTTGGGGTGCACTTCATTCTATGAGCCCTTCTCTACAACCTAAAATAAACAAATTCTATTCATCCATTTGTATTTTTTGATAGTCTTTGGAGACTTTCATTAAAGTCTCATAAACTTCACGAAGTTCTTCTTTTAATCCTTCGTCCGTCAAATACGATTGCACTTTTGCAATCACTTCTTTTTCACGACTGGCATCGAAAATGGCCATCTCATTTTCCTTTTTAATTCGAGCAACATCCATAACGACTTGCATCCGTCTTTCAAAAAGAGAGACGATTTCGCGGTCGATGGCATCAATTTCTGCACGTTGTTTGTCTAACATCTAAAACCTCCTAAATTCCAAAAAAGACTCCTAATGGATAGCCGATAGCAACGGCGCTTATCGCACTAAGCAAGAATAAAACTCCCCCATAAAGAAACGCATCTTTTGCGTTCGTCCATCCAGAACCAACCGAAATGGCCACATAAGGCATTGATGGTGGTGTCATAAACGCTAGGCTCGCCATGAACCCAATCAGGCAGGCAATCGTTCCCGCTTGAACTTCAATCGATCCTGTAGCATAAACAGTCGTTAACACCGTTGTTACAACTGAAACAGTGACTAAGTTTGAAGAGACATTTGTTTGAAATCCTGCCCACAATACAAAGATAATCACAACCAATAGTGGCGAAAGTGTCGCAAATAAAGGCACTAACGAGCTTTCGAGTAAGCTAATCACCCCAAATTCAGGTTTCGTAATTAAGGTGCCCATACTCAATGTTGCTCCCACCAAGAACATACTTGGCCAATAGACCCCCTTTTGTAGGCCTTCTTGAATGGAGAGGAGTGGTTTCCCTTCAAATGATAGAATCGCTAAAAGAATTACTCCAACCATCGGAGGAAATGCCATTCCAGCGCCTTTTAAGAAAGTAGCCACGTCAGGTAGTAGTCCTCCGATTAGTTCTGGAAGAACCCATAGAAGAACAACACTCATAAAAATAAGAACCGTTGCTTTCTCACGTCTATTTTTCGGTGGTAAATTTTCTAGCGAAGTCATTTGTTTCATTTCCACTTGGGATAAATCCACTCGCCAAATAGTTCTAAGAACAACTCCCATCGCGATAAAGAGCACGAGTCCGGCTGGAATTCCAATCATCATATATTGCGCGTTGGAAATTGCAATTCCCGTTGACGTCTTATAGAGTGCCATCGCCGTTACTGAAAAGACGTGATTGATTGGTGTCATCGCAGTTCCGATGGCAATTGTCGAAAATAGAACAATTAATAAAATGGAAGCTTCTCTATCTCCTTTTTTAAATCCTAACAGAGCCATCATCTCTTCATAAATTGGAAAAACAATCATAAAGAGAATCGTCGGTGAAATAAAAAGACTAATAAATAAGACACTTGTATAGAAAGCTCCGATAAAATGCCAAGGTGTTTTCCCAGCAAAAGAACTTCCCAAGGCCTTTGCAACAAATCTTCGAAAAGCCGGAGTTTGCTCCAAAGCATAGGTCATTAAAAATGTAAATAATAGGAATACAAAAGTCGTATTCCCAAACGACAGATTAAAAATCTGCCCATAAGACACTCCTGGAAGCATCCCGATTCCTAATAGTACATAGCAGAGAACGCTTGGCCAATCCGTTGCGACAAAGAGCCAAAGCAGAAGACTGCTAAAGAAGATGGACAGAATGGAAACGGTCGGTGCTGCTAGTCCAAATAATGTTCCTTGTGTAATAGTTAAATAACCGCTCATTCCCATGAGAATAGCGCTGATTGCAACGATGAACTGTTGCAACCGGGTCCATGTTTTTCCTTTCATTGTTTCACCTCATTCTTATCTATCCTACCTCATTTTAGATCAGATTGCTATTGAAACTAAGCATACCCTTTGGAATCCGATATCACTTTTCTTCTATATTATATAGGAAAATTTTTCCCAAAATAAAAAAGCCAGGGCAGTCCCTGGCTCTTGTTTAATGTTCAAATTTTAATGCTTTTGCAAGACGTTTATATAGGAATAATGCAAGAATACTATTTAGCCCAAATTTAATGATATTAAATGGCAATAATGCAAACGTCATTAATGAAGCTAAGTCTGTTACATAAGGGTTAAGTGCATGAGCTGCTGCTACAATTTTTTCCATTGGAAAATTCATAGCAGTCGCATATAAAGGAAACATCACAAAATAATTTGCAGTTAATAAGACAACTGTAGCGGCAATCGTCCCAACGATTAAACTCATAATTGCAGTTTTAAAATTACGATTTCGTTGATATAAAATTACTGCCGGTAACATAAAGCTTAAACTTCCTATTAAGTTCACCGTTTCCCCAATTCCATATGTCATCGACCCATTATAGACAAAATTCAATAATATCTTGATAATGGCGATAAAACTTCCATAAACTGGACCTAAAATATATCCCCCCAACAATACCGGTAAGTCTGAAAAATCCAACTTCACAAAGGTTGGAATAAACGGTACGTTAAAAGATAGAAACATTAAAACGGTACTGATGGCACCAAAAACACCTACTAGAACAATTTTTTTAGTCGCTGTTCCTGTCGACTTTTTTACATCTGTACTCATCGTACATCCTCCTTCTTAGGGCGAAGGAAATTGCACTTTTCACCTAATTCCAATAAAAAAGCAGTATTGAAATGGACCTTCCAATACTGCTCGTCAAATAGACTCGTTGAAATAGTGCCATTTTCTCACATCTAGACTATACTATCGGTTCTGGAATCACACCAGATCATGCCAAGCGGCTCGTGGACTATACCACCGGTCAGGAATTTCACCTTGCCCCGAAAATGTTATTTTATAGGTTGATTGTAGCACTTCCTGTATCATTGCGCAATCTCCCTGCTTATAAAAGTTTTAAAAACTTTTCCCAACTAAACAAATTGGATGCCAGTGATTGGCATCCAATTTTTTAGAAATCTATTTTACTTCTTTAAATCCTTCTTCTAAAATCTTTTTCTTGGATTCTTCGAAACTGTAACGATCATTTTTCTTCACCAAAGCTGAATGAACACTGCTATAGAGTGCTGGTGCTTTCGAACGACTCTCTTCATCATCATATTTGAACTTCTTAAGGTCAACATCAACAGTAAATGCGATTTCCTTTTCACTATCCGATTGAGTGACTTTAATTCCATCAATTCCATCCATTTCTTTTACGATTTTCTCACGTTGTCTACGTGCCTTTTCTTCGTACTCCTTGTTCTTAGAAATATCATAGCTGATGTTAAACGTTAGTGAGGAAACCGAATCTTTTTCCTGGTCGTACATGTACGTTACTTTTTGCTTAGAAATAGAAACTTCTAAGGCAAATTCCGCTTTACTTTCAGACCGGCATCCTAATAAAACAAAAAATGCTCCTAATAATACAATCGATAATTTAATTATTTTCTTCATTTTATACTCCTTTATTGCGACTTATTGTTATCATAGAAAATCTAGTGTAGGATGTCAAATTATACTTGAAGTGTGTTGGGCCAAATTCTGCAAACAAAAACCGCCTCCTTTTCAGGAGACGGCTCTTTTAATTTCTATTAGAAACGGATGTAAGTTGCGCGAGCTGCAACGCTTGCTGAAATTGTACGGTAAGAGATTACGTTTAATCCTTGTACGTTCATTTCAGAGATGTATAATGAACCATCTGCATTAACTGCTTCTACGAATGCTACGTGTCCGTAAGTTGGGTCAGCACCTGCTAAACCTTGTTGGAATACGATTGCTGAACCAGCTGAAGGTGAGTTAGATACTGAGTATCCATAGCTACGAGCATATGCTGGCCATTCAGCCGCGTTACCCATCATGCTGTGTCCAATTGGTGTTCCAACTTGTGCCATACGGTTGAATACGTAGTAAGTACATTGTCCGAAGTATCCGCCGTTTAAAGCTGCACGGTAACTTGGGTCAACCGCTGGGAATCCTCCACCAGCTGTATAAGTATAGCTAGAAGATTGTTTTGTTGCTGCAGGAGCCGCTGTTGCTTGTGCTGCAGGAGCTGCTGCTGTTGTTTGTGCTTGAGTATTTGAAGCTGCAGGAGCTGGAGTTGAAGTTGCAGCTGCAACTGTTTCAGCTGCTTTTGCTGCTTCTGCTGCTAAAGCTTGACGAGATGCTTCTGCAATACGTGCTGCTTCAGCTTCTGCTTTTGCTTTTTCTTCAGCTAAACGTTTTTGGAAAGCTTCTTTTTCTGCAACTAATCCATCACGTTTTGAGATTTCAGCTAATTCTTCTTGAGATAAGTTTGCTAATAAAACTTTATTTTTGTCAAAAGTTTCATTTAATTTTGTTTGTAAGCCTTGTAATTCTTCCTCAGCTTTTTGTTGTTCAGCTAATTTAGCTTGTTGTTGCTCTTCTTTAGTTTCTACTTGTTTCTTATCTTCTGCTTGTTGTTGCATTAAATCACGGTTAGCACCGATTAAATCCATAACAACACCGATACGGTTAACGATATCTGATAAGTTTTCTGCATTTAATAAGAAGTCAACATATGAACGAGCTCCGTTTGTTTGTACTGCACGAGCTTGTTCTTCTAAACGTTCGTTACGTTCAGCAATTACTTTTTCTAATTTAGAAATTTCTGATTTTAATGAGTCGATTGCTGCTTGAGCTTCAGCTTTTTGAGCTTGAGTAGCATCAATCTTAGTTTGTACTCCAGATAATTCAGATACTAATGAATCAATTGTTGCATTAACTGCAGCTTTTTTATCATTGATGTTTGCAATTGTTGAATTAACTGAGTTGATTTGTGAGTCAAAGTCTTGCGCACTAACATTCGGTGCTAAAGCTCCTAATGTTAATACTGTTCCTGTTACTAATACTGTTAATAAACGTTTCTTCAAGTGAGTCCCTCCAATAGTTCCAATAAAAAATCAATTATATATTTCGAAGTAGCCGATTTGGCTTAAATAAAACTTAACTTGGTACTATAATACCATAGGACTTTAGACTGATGTTGATTTTCTTTGAATTGACAATACCTTGTAACAAAGCTGTAACATAAAACGATTAGCTGACCTTTTTGATACAAAAAAAGGAGAAATTTATAAAATATTACAGATTAATGTGTGTTTTTTTATAGAATGATTCAATGAAAATATGTAATTCCTTTAAGCGCGGTACATTTATCTTCAAAAAGTTTTGTAACAAACCAAACTTTAGCCCTCAAAAAAGGGGAAATATGGTATATTTAACGTATCCAATTGAAAATAGAAGGGAGCTATTTTTATGATATTAACATTAACAATGAATCCGGCGGTAGATATTGGGTATACGGTCGAAACATTAAAGATGGATACGGTGAATCGTACTCAAAAGGTTAGTAAAACACCCGGGGGAAAAGGCCTCAACGTGAGTCGTGTTTTAAAGCAACTCGGTTCTCCAGTGCTAGCAACAGGTTTACTAGGCGGCCACATCGGTGCTTTTATTAAAGAAAAATTGGATGAGGTTGACTTGCAAAATAACTTCTATCCTATCCAATCGGAAACTCGTAATTGTATTGCCATCCTACATGAAGGCCTTCAAACCGAAATCCTAGAGGCCGGTCCTACCATTACACCAGAAGAACAAGCAGGTTTCCTCGCTCATTTTGAAACCTTATTAAAAGAGATCGATCTTATCACGATTTCTGGTAGCCTGCCTGCTGGAATGGACGATGACTTATACGCAACGATTATTGAAAAAGCTGCAAAAGCCAGCATTCCTGTGCTTTTAGATACTTCTGGAAAGACATTGAAGATGGCGCTTGAAGCTTCTACCAATCCAGCCTTAATTAAGCCAAACCAAGAAGAACTCGCTGGGTTATTAGGGGTTCCTGAAGCGACAACGGTGGAAGAATTGAAGAAGCAATTGAACTCTCCGGTATTTGACGGGGTGGATTGGGTGGTTGTTTCGCTTGGATCAAAAGGCGCACTCGCAAAACATGAAGGTGTCTTTTACCAAGTCAGCATTCCCAAAGTCAACGCCGTGAATCCTGTTGGCTCTGGAGACTCAACGATTGCTGGGTTAGCTCATGCGATTGCAAAAGGCGAAAGCGTTGAATCCATTTTGAAAACGGCAGTGACTGCAGGTACGCTCAATGCCATGGAAGCTCAAACAGGCTTTATAAACAGGGATAACTTCGATACTATTTTCAATGCGGTAACGGTGGAGAAAGTTTAAAAAGTAAACTGGATTTCGGAAAACCTTATGGCTATCATCATAGTGACGGTAACGTTGTAGCGGTTCGAGCCGAAGTCTCTCACCTTAAAAGCCTCAAAGAGGGCGTACGGATTATAAATCCTACGCCCTCTTATTCGTTTTAATACGAAACACGTTACTGTCACTATTGAAGCCATAGACTTTCCGAAATCCAAAACAAATTCGAGTTTCTCCACCAAGGTTATCGCATTGAAAGGATTTTGTCATACAGCAGCTTGAGCTTCTATGGGTTAAGCTCCTGATGTTTTAAATGGAAAAGTGCACGGTTTTGCATTCGGAATGCGCACACTAAGTCGTGAGTTTTCGAGACAACAAATTCGGGCTTTTGACCTAAAAGTTATTTTGCAATATAACGTATATGTCATATTGAGTTTTTTACATTTGCTTTTGAAATATGATTGTGTAGGCGTTTATAACAGGTTTGAAAATCTATTTAAAACATTTTTTTGTTTCGAACTTTGTGAACTGCTCGTTATCGTCAGCTCACAAAGCAAAAATTTTCTTAGTAGTTTTTGACACGATGCACCCAAAGGATGATTCCGAAGAATACTGCGGATTTTATCATTATACTAACGTGGGCGCATAAAATAAGAGAAGCTTAAAGAGTTATACGCAGTAGCTGATTGGCATAAGCAAATCACTCGTGATTTGCTTATGCCTAATCAGCCTTGTGGAAATCCTTCACAGTGCGAAGGATTTGAAACCACTAAAAGAAAATGGACTCACACTGTGAGTCCATTTTTAGCTTTTGTCTTACTCCCGTAAGGATTCGCAGGAATCATCCGTCGTTTTATTATTTCAACACCACTAAGAAGTATTTTTTCTTACCGCGGCGGACGATGACGAAGCGTTCTTCGAAGGATTGTTCTTTCGTCCATTCGAATTCGAGGTCGGTTACTTTTTCCCCGTTGATAGAAATCGCGCCGTTTTGAATGTCTTCGCGTGATTGTCTTCTTGAAGGTTCGATGCCAAGGTCAACAAGCCATGTCGCTAGATTTTGAGGTTCTTTTGAACTTTCAAATGTTGGCATGTTTTTGAAGCCTTGTTCGATTTCGTCGGCTGTTAATTGTTGTACGTTTCCTGTGAAGAGCGCGTTTGTAATTTTCTTCGCGTCTTCCAAGGCTTTTTCGCCGTGAACGAAGCGAGTGACTTCTTCAGCAAGGCGGATTTGTGCTTCACGTTTATGTGGTTCTGTCGCCACTTTTTCTTCGAGAGCTTCGATTTCTTCACGGTCTAAGAATGTGAAGTACTTGATGTATTTAATCACGTCGCGATCATCTTGGTTTAACCAGAATTGGTAGAATTCGTATGGAGTTGTCTTTTCAGGGTCAAGCCATACAGCACCACCTGCTGATTTCCCGAATTTGGTGCCGTCTGATTTTAACATCAATGGAATTGTTAGACCGTACGCACGAGACTCTGCTCCTTCTACTTTACGGATTAATTCAAGCCCTGAAGTGATGTTCCCCCATTGGTCCGCACCTCCAATTTGAACTTGCACGTCTTCTGTCTTGAATAAATGCAAGAAGTCCATTGATTGTAGGATTTGGTATGAGAATTCTGTAAATGAAATCCCTACTTCTAGACGGCTTGCGACAACGTCTTTAGCAAGCATGGTGTTCAAGTTGAAATGCTTTCCGTAGTCACGTAAGAAGTCTAATAATGATAAATCTTTTGTCCAATCGTAGTTGTTTACAAGGCGTAATGTCGCTTGGTCTTCATCTGTTGTGAAGAATAATTTTTTCATTTGCGCTGTCAATTTTTCGACATTGTGTTGAACTTGTTCCATTGATTGAAGCACACGTTCGCTTGTACGACCACTTGGATCTCCGATTGATCCTGTTGCCCCACCAATCAAAATAACTGGTTTATGTCCTGCTAATTGGAAACGACGAAGAATCATAAATGGAATTAAGTGTCCAATGTGCATGCTATCTCCAGTTGGGTCTACGCCACAGTAGAGTGATACAGCCTTTTCGCTGGTTAAGGCACGTAAGCCTTCTTCATCTGTCATTTGGTTGATGGCGCCGCGCCATTCTAAATCATCGATAATGTTCATCTTGTTTCTCCCCTTCTTTCTTGTAAATAAAAAATCCCTAATAGCCAAAAAAGACTATTAGGGACGATTTTCACCGTGTTACCACCCTTGTTGACGATGCCAGGCATCATCCACTCGAGCATCCTTATCGCGGATGAGACGTCCTTACGGATCGCTCCCAAGTGTACTTCGCGGATGTGGGGGATTGTCTTGCACCGACCGACAATTCTCTTCTTCTCCCGTGGACAACCACTACTGCGCTTGTTCATTGCTTCTATATGTGCATTAAGTATAAGGCTTATCCTACTTGATGTCAATGACTACATTTCATCTGGAGCAGCCACGCCAAGAAGCGCTAGGCCTTGTTTTAGAAGGCTTGCTGTTGTTTGTACTAAAGCGATACGGCTGTTGAAGGCTTCATCTTCAACGAGTACTTTTGTATGTGCGTAATATTTATTAAACGCTTGTGCTAAATTGATAACGAATTTTGCAATTGCAGATGGTTCGCATTTTTCTTCAGCAAAACGTACAACGTTTGGATAGTTTTCAATCAGTTTCAATACTTCCCAGGCATCATCGTCTGTTAATGAGAAGGCCGCTTGTGTATCGACAGTATGGTTGGCTTTACGCAAAATACTCATCGCACGAGCATGTGTATATTGTACGTACGGTCCTGTTTCACCTTCAAATTGTACCACTTCTTCAAGCGCAAAGTCGAAATTGTTTGTACGGTCGTTCTTCAAGTCGTGGAAAATTACCGCACCCACCCCAACAGCGTGTGCCACAGCTTCTTTGTTTTCAAGCGATGGATTTTTTGCTTCGATTTGTTTCAAAGCAAGTTCTGTCGCTTCTTTTAACACGCCTTCAAGAAGGATGATTTTTCCTTTACGAGTCGATAATTTCTTACCGTTCAATGTGATTAGTCCGAATGGAATATGCACGATATTTTCAGACCAAGGTAAGTTTAATTCTTTTAAGACTGCTTTTAATTGTTTGAAGTGGTTTGATTGTTCCATCCCTACCACGTAAATACATTTTGCGAAATCGTAAGTATTCTTACGGTAGTTTGCGGCTGCTAAGTCACGTGTCATGTATAGTGTTGCGCCGTCTGATTTTTTAATCAACGCTGGTGGTAAATCATATTTTTCAAGGTCTACGATTGTCGCACCATTATCCACTTTTAGTAAGTTTGCATCTTCAAGCATGTCGACCACAACGTCCATCTTGTCGTTATAGAACGCTTCTCCGTTATATGAATCAAAAGTCACGCCGAGTAAGTCATACACGCGGTTGAATTCTTTCAATGATTCACTTCTGAACCATTCCCATAGACGAACCGCTTCTGCATCTCCATCTTCTAGTTTTTTGAACCATGCACGACCTTTATCATCGAGCGTTGGGTCTAGTTCTGCTTCTTCGTGGAAACGAACGTATAATTTAATGAGTTCTGCGATTGGATCAGCTTTTACAAGCTCTTCGCTACCCCATAATTTGTACGCTTCGATCAGTTTCCCGAATTGTGTTCCCCAGTCTCCTAAGTGGTTGATACGAATTGGTTCATAGCCCACTTTTTTCTCAAGGTTCGCAATCGCGTTCCCAATAACCGTTGAACGTAAATGTCCCATTGACATTGGTTTCGCGATATTAGGTGAAGACATATCGATAACCACTTTACGACCTTGACCGTAATCCCAGTCACCGTAATGTTCTCCAAGTTCTAAGACTTCTTTTAAGACTTCATCGGCAAAAGCGCTACGTTCTAAGAAGAAGTTCGCGTATGGTCCCATTGCCTCTGCGCGTTCGATGTGTTTATCACTAACGGCTTCCACGATTTCTGTCGCGATAGCTTGCGGTGCTTTACGTAATACTTTTGCAAGTGTAAATGCAGGGAAAGCTAGGTCCCCTTGGTTCGCGTATTTAGGCACTTCAATCATTGATACGATTTCGTCAACGCTTAAATGCTCGCCGACTGTTTTTGCGATTTGTTCTGCAACAATTTTCTTATAATTCATCTTTGTTCTCCTTTTCTTTGGTTTTTATACTCGGATATCCATTTATACAAAAAAATCCCTATACGACGACAGTCATATAGAGACGAGAATTCCCGTGGTACCACTCTGCTTGCTCAAATTGAGCCACTTTACTCGGTAACGGCGAATCCGGATTATCCTACATTTCAAATAATCATTTCAAAAGTGCGGTTCATTTTTAATGAATGGTTGGCTTTCACCCTTCCAACTCGCTAATACATTCGGTTAAAAACTACTCTCTTTTTCATCAATTTTGCTATTTAACTGTCATCCACTGTACCATAATCAGTACGAATTTGCAATTTTACTTCTTTTTAAAATAGCGAACACCTTGCACTACTGACGAGATGGCAAATAAGACTGCACAGATCGCATACAGTGGTTTTGAAACCACCGCCAAAATCACAAAGGCAATCGCACAAATGGCGTAAACAATACATAAATATAAGGACTGATCCATTTACTCACCTACTTTAATTTATCGTGGTCATACGTATGCACCAGTTCAAGCCCTGCAAAACATTGCTGGCGAAGTGCTTCGTATACAACAATCGCTGCCGTATTCGACAAGTTCAATGAACGCACATGCGTATCGTTCATCGGAAGACGCAAGCATTTCTCTTCGTTTTCGCGCATAAATTCTTCAGGAAGGCCTGTTGTCTCTTTCCCGAACATGAAGAATTGCTCCTCATCGCGGGCTAAATCCACCTCATCATAGGTGTGGTTGGCGAATTTTGTAATCAAATATAAAGGACGCTCTCCTAAATAGTCGAGGAACGCTTCCAGCGATTTGTGATACGTAATATCGACATCATGCCAATAATCTAGCCCCGCACGCTTCAAATGCTTATCATCTGTTGAGAATCCAAGCGGTTCAATTAAGTGCAGTGGCGAATTTGTCGCTGCACAGGTTCTTGCAATATTCCCCGTATTGGCCGGAATTTGTGGTTCAAATAATACGATATGATTTACCGTCATTTGTTTGCCTCTTCTCTATATTTTTCTTGTAAAACTACAATTGCTTTTTCTAATTCTTCGATTAACTCGATATCTTCCTTGGTTGGATTTTCCAGAGAGTCTCTCTTCTTCACTGCGGCTTCTTTTTGCTCGTTAAAATAATCGATCATTTCTTGGTTCGATTCGTTCACGATTTCTGCCACTGCCCAAGCAGCTGTCCCCTTCATCACGGGACGCATATCTTCTTTCATAACGCGAAGTAAGAGCGGAACTGCCGATTTATCGCGGTAATTCGCTAAGGCGATAATCGCATTTCTCTGCAACGGTTTCTTTCCACGCCACGACCCCGCCATTTGTCCAAAACGTTCCTTAAACTCTTTGTTCGAAATCGTCACAAGCGGCTTTAAGAGTGGATGTGTCTCTTCAACAGATGGTTCCATCTCTGGGTGCAAATGGAAATCTTTTCCCTTATTATACGGACACACTTGCTGGCAAATATCACAGCCGTAAATCACATGCCCGATTTTTTTACGAAACTCTTGTGGCATGAAGCCTTTCGTCTGCGTCTGATACGACAAGCAGCGCATGGCATTCATACGTCCGTCGCCAAGCAGAGCACCTGTTGGACAGAAATCCACACAACGCGTACAATCGCCGCATCCATAATCCACCATTTCATCGGTTGGAAACTCGATATTCGTAATCAGCTCTCCTAAGTAGACATACGAGCCAAATTCCTTCGTAATGAGAAGGCCATTCTTGCCGACAAAACCAATTCCTGCACGCTCTGCTACACGAACATCGATTAATTCGCCCGTATCAACCATCGGCTTAAAGCGGGAATCATCGTCTTGAACCTCTTCTTTAATGTAATTGATTAATGCTTCCATGCGTCTTGAAAGAATAAAGTGATAATCCTCTCCCCACGAAGCCCGTGCAAAAGCCCCGCGACGCTCTCCCTTCACACGTTCCGGCTTATTTTTAGGAAGTGTTGGATATGCCAGCGCAATGGAAATAATTGTTTTTGGAGTATCGAAGATTTTCTCAGGATAAATACGCTCTTCTAACACAGGATGCTCAAAACCAGTCGTATGACCGAGTTCTTTAGAACGACGCATGCTCTCTTCTAAGTGCGTAAATGGCTCTGCAGAAGCAAAACCAATCTTATCAATGCCCAGCTCTTTGCTTTTAGCAATAATTTTCTGTTTTAAAACTGCTGTATCCATCTAAATCCTCCTCTCCATTCTTCCTAACTATTGTACTATACTTCTCTTTTTTCACAAAGTTTCCTAATTTTACACAAAAAAAAACGCTAGCCTTCGGTGAAATCACTGCGAAAGTTAACGTTAGTCGAACATCAATTGCCGTGCAAAATCAATTACAGAGCAAGAGATACAAGTATAATAGCGCTTTTCTTTTTAAAAATCAACTATAAAGTTAAGAAATTCTAACGTTTTTGAAAAAAATTTTATCATTCCTTGAATTGTTTTAGTTTGTTACTGAAAAAAGACTTCTTTTATACACTTAAAGAGACTTCTAACCAGAGAAAAGCAACTCAAGGGGTTGCTTTTCTTATACTGTCTGTTTTCCTCTTCACTTCATTATACCATTCTTCCGTAATCGTAGCAGCTGCCATCGGATGGTCTCCCGGATTAATAACAACATCATGAAATGCTAATGGTTCATCAAGCGTCACAATTAATGCTTTACAATCTTCTCCATGGTGCTTACGAAGTCTTTTCCAGTCCGTATACACTTTGAGTGTCAACTCTTTCGTATCTCCTGGTTGCATTACTAAATCAAAAGGAATATTAGGTACTACGTCCGTTTGCGGGTTATCTTCTAGAAGTTGGTCATATCCATGAAGCCTCATTGGCGCAATAAATTTTGCTGTTTTTAAAGCTTCATAAAACTCATATAAATAGACTTGGCTTAGTCTTTTTTTATCTTTCGTATTCAGTTTACCCAATTGACGTGCCAAATATAACCACTTGATCACATTCGGATTCGTTACAGGTATTTCTATTTCATCCATCCCTTTATACCGCGGAAGATCCACTAGTTGTTCCGCAAGAATCGTTGTTTTTTCACCACAATATTGAATTCCACGTATTCCATCATAGATAAATAAGTCTCTTATGAAATTACGAATCCCTTCTTTATCAGGCCCATTCTCAATTCGTTTAAAATCAAATATCTCATTTTTTCCAAACGACTCTTTAAGATTATGGATATACGAACTTGGAATCAGTCGAGCCATTGGCATTGTAACAGAAAGTGTGCCCTTCTCATCTTCTGATGCATGAGAAAACAAATAAGGCTCATCTGTTTCTACTGAATACACTACATAAACATCATCTAATAAAAATAGTTTTTCTCGAATCAGTTTATACAATTCTCGTCTTTTATAATTTAATAGTACCTGTTTGGCTTCAAATTGTTTAGCCTCTTCAGCATGCGCTTTATAGTATAATTGCCAAATCTCCGAAATATCTGATGCAGCTAATCTTTCACAATCCTCTTTAGTAAGTTTGCACTCTTGTTCATTCACAAAAGCGTTTCCCAGCGCAGCAATATAAGCATTATATCGTTGTTCATCCGGAGCATTTTCCGAATGCAACACCGTTCCCTTATAAATATCAAGTTTAGCCCCATCTTGGACTCTTGCCATCACCATTCTGTCTGAAACTTCTTGTAGCTCGCCTTCAGGAACCATGAGTGATAGAACGGTTGTTTTCACAGGGGTTTCCGTCACACAACTCATCTTTGTAACAACAATTTCGTCCCCAACTTTTATGGTCCCTTTCACGAAACCCACTACCATTAAGTCTGAAGAATTGTCCTCTCCCTTAAAAAAAATAACAACACCAAGAGCAAAACTCGGAGCCTGTTTCTTCTTTCCAAATAAAAAATCGAATAATCCCATTCATATTCCTCCCGTTTTCCAATAGCTGATACTTGATACTTAAATTATATCATAGCTTATTTCGAGAATATATAAACCACTAAACCAGAGAAAAGCAACTCCTTGAGTTGCTTTTCTTATAACTATTTAATCTACTGCATTAAAGAATTCTTCTGTCATAAATAGAGCTATCGGATATTCGCCAGGATTAATAACAACATCATAATCCTTTAACAATTCATCAAGCGTTACAACTAACCCTTTATACTCTTCACCAAAGTGTTTACGGAGTCTCTTCCAATCTGTATACACTTGAACGGCCTTCTCTTTTGTTTTCCCTTGTTTTATCGCTAAATTAAAAGGAATATTAGGTTCGATTTCAGTTTGCGGGTTATCTTCAAGAAGTTGGTCATACCCATGAAGTTGCATAGGCGCAATAAATTTTGCGGTCTTTGTAAATCTGGCAAGCAGATAAAAATATGCTTTACCGATATTCTTTTCTTCTTTATCTTCTATTCCGTCCGATTGACTTGATAGATGCAAAAACTTCATTAAATCTGGATTCGTTACAGGGATTTCTGCTTCATCTACCCCTTCATAATTCGGAAGGTCCATTAATTCTTTTGCAAAAATAAACGTATCTTCTGTGAAATATTGAATCGCTTCTACTCCATCATATATAAATAAATCTCTTAGAAAATTACGAATTCCCTCTTTTTCAGGTCCGTTTTCAATCCGTTTAAATTCTGCTCTCTTATCATTCCTATAAAGATCTTTACGGTAATGCATGTATGAGCTTGGAACCAGATAAACCCGTGAATGTGAAACAGTTATCCCCTTATTTCCATCTAATGATGCAGTAGCAAACAAATGAGGTTCGTTCGTTATTGGTGAGTATATTACATAAATGTCATCTAATAAAAATAGTTTTTCTCGAATCAAATTAAAGAAATCTCGTCTTCTCTGATCCACCTTCAGTTCTATTTCTTTTACCCTTCCAAAGTCTTCAAGATGGGCCTTCCAATATAAACTCCAAATCTCCGAAATGTCTGAAGCGGCCAATTTTTCACGATCCTCTTCAGTGAGTATTCCATCTTGTTGCCTTACAAAAGCGATATCCATTGTAAAACGATAAGCATGGTAAACCTGAGTATCTGTCACGGTTTCCGAATGCAACATGGTACCTTTATAAATCCCAAGTTTATTCCCATCTTTGACTTTTACCTTCACCATTTTTTCTGAGGCTTCTTGAACCTCCTCTTCATCAACATAAATGGATAAAATGACGGTTTTTACAGGCGTTTTGGATAAACAACTTATCTTTGTAACAACAAGTTCGTCACCTACTTTGATGGTTCCTTGAACAAAGCCCTCAATAATTAAGTCTGTAGCGTTGTCATCAACACCAATCACATTACTTACTCCAAGAATACAGATTGATTCTGCTTCTTCCTTACCCAGAGTAAAACTCGGATCAGGTTTCTTCTTTCTAAATAAAAAATCGAATAATCCCATTTTGTTTCTCCTACTCCTAATCATTCACTATCTTTGGTTTCATTACCTGTTTCGAAATATAGCGTTCCGTTAATAAGGACAGGATGCGGAATTAATGGACCTCCCAACGGTTGGAGGAGACCTCTCCACCCATCCCCGTACTCTTCATTGAATCTCTTCCAATCTGTAAAAATTGGAACAGCCTTCTTATTGTCTTTTAGCTCTTTCATTGCTAACTCATACTTCACATCTTCTGCAAAAGAAGTTTCCCCATTTTCGTTGGGTTTTGGTAATTCTCCTTGTACTTTAATAGGTACAATAAAACGTGCTGTTTTTAAGGCTTCCGTCAAACGGTTTAAATACAAATTGGATAAGAAATCTCGGTCTCTCTTTCCTAATGTAGTAGTATTTCCAATTTGGCCTAGCATTAGTAAACAACGAACTACCTCAGGATTCATTATCGGTTTGTCAACCTCTCTCATTCCTTCTAAATCCGGGGATTTTACTAGCGCTTTTGCATTAATTGACGTTTCATCTGAAATAAACTCAATTCCTTCAGCTCCATTTAAGAAAATAACTTCGTTTAAGAAATTCTGGATTCCATCTTTATCAGGTCCGTTTTCAATACGACGGAGCACAAACTCATCAGGATATGTAATTTTCTCTTTATATGCCGCAGGAATTAAACGTACCATTGTTTCAGCTGGCTCAAGGCTACCATCTTTATTTCTTGTTGAACTTATGAACAAAGCTGGTTCTCCAGTCTTTACAGAATAAACTGCATATATTTCATCGAGTGTTAATAATGTAGCGCGAACCTGCTCCATTAAAAGAAGGATTTTTTCAAGATAGAATGCATGTGTTCCATGTGAATGTTGTGCAGCACTATCATCACAAAAACGAATAGATTGTCTCCATATTTCTATTAGGTCCGTAATCGAAAAGCGTCTACGATCCTCATCCATTAATTTCCCATTTTGCCAGAAGAAAAATGCATTAATAATAGCGTAAAGATAAGAAGCTCTTAAATCATCTTCGCTTACCCCTTCGAAATGCAAGACTGTACCTTTATACACGTTGTGTTTTTTACCATCTTTAATCGTTACCACAACATTGTCGCCGGATGCCTTCTTCACTTGACCTTTATTCGCGTCTTCAAGTGCGGATATGACAGCTTTTGCAGGTTTATCATTATCACTTCCTAAATTTGTAATAATGACTTCATCTCCAACGTGAATCGTTCCTCTTACGAGTCCTATAACGACTAAGTCTTCTGAGTCGTTTGGATTAGGGAGTATCTCTTCTACCCCAAAAACAACAGTTCTATTTTCTTTCTTCTTTCCAAATAAAAAATCGAATAATC
>NZ_KV786409.1:17024-24190 GCF_001806915.1 Granulicatella sp. HMSC30F09
TCTTTCCAAATAAAAAATCGAATAATCCCATTTATTTTCCTCCGCTTTCCAACAGCTGATACTTGATACTTAAATTATATCATAGCTTATTTCGAGAATATATAAACCACTAAATAAATAAGGACCCACCCTGTGAGTCCTTATGCTTTTTGATTCTTTTTATTCGGCATTCTTAATTTTATTAAAGATACTTTCCGTAATATAGGCTCCTGCTTCTTCCTTGCCTGTTCCATTGATAATAACATCATGAAGACTCAAATTGCCGTCCAATTGTTGGATTAGTCCTTGCCATTCTTCTCCAAATTCTTTACGCAGTCTCTTCCAATCTGTAAAGAATAGAAGTGCCTTCTCTTTTTCTTTTCCATCTTGCATGGCTAAGTCAAATGTGAATCCTTCTTTAAAGGTGGTATTGCCATTTTCATCCACCTTTGGCAATTCTCCATGTCCTCTCATCGGAACAATAAAGCGCGCTGTTTTTAACGCTTCGGCTAAATGGTGGAAATACATATTGAATAGAATTTCGCGGTCTGGCGTATCTGGTTTCCCTAATTGTCCAAGGAGATGTAACCAGCGGACCACATCTGGATTCGTTACAGGAATATCGATTTCTCTCATCCCTTCGTAGTTCGGAAATTCGATCAATCCTTCTGCTGCAATTGACGTTTCTTCTGCTATAAATTGAATTCCGCGAGCTCCATCTAATAAAATGACTTCGCTTAAGAAATTACGGATGCCATCTTTATTCGGTCCATTTTCAATGCGACGCAATTCAAACTCTTCATTATCTTCAAATTTTTCTTTGAGATTTTCTTTATAAGCCGCTGGAATTAAACGTACTAATGGCGCAGTTGTATAGTAGCTGCCATCTTCTTTTTTCATCGTCTTTGTGAATAAATAAGGCTCTCCGGTTGTGACAGAATAAACTGCATAAATTTCATCCACTAAGAATAATTTATCACGGGTAATCGTCACTAAATTGCGGATTTTTTCCATGTTTTCAGAACGTCTTTCTTCTGTGTCTTCTGCGGCATTAATGTTGCAATACCATAAAAAAAGACGCCAAATTTCAGCAACATCCGTTACGGATAAGTACACACGGTCAATATCTGAAATCTCGCCATTTTGAACACCTACAAAGGATTCTCCGATAGCGTTAATATAGGTTCCGTACAGATCATTTTCACTAGTGCCTTCTGAATGAACGACTGAACCTTTATAGAGACCATATTGAGCACCATTTTCAATCCATGCTGCAATTTTTTTATTAGAAGCTTCCATCACGCGTCCGTTATTGCCATCTTCTAATGCATATACAGCTGATTTCACAGGTTTGTCAGTATCACTTCCCAATTTAGTAATAATGACTTCATCCCCAACTTTAATCGTTCCTGTGACATACCCTGTAACAACTAAGTCTGGAGAGTCCTTTCCTGCGCTAAATACATTTTCTACCCCAAGTGCAAAACCTTTCTTAGCGTCCTCAGAAGTTTGGCTCCCTTCAGCTGGTGTGGCAGATGCTTCTGCTTTTACCACTTCCTCTTTCACTTCTGCTGTTTCTTCCTTTTTAAGCTCTTCCTGTTTTACTTCTTCTTGAACCACTTCATCTTTCTTTGGTTCTTCTTTTTTACGAGAGAAAAAATCTTTTAATCCCATTGTAAAACCTCCTAATGGTTAATAGTTTTATTATAGCACATTTCATTCATTCTTTACGGCTTTTTCACGACGGCGATGATGTAATGGACGGTTACCGTAGCAAGTGGATGTTCATTACTATAGGCTTTGTCTTCTGGAGTGGCACCCCAGTATAAAGGCGTCATCTCTAGTAAATGGCGATAGGTCGCATCTGTTAACTTCACCGTGTATCGTACCTCTTCAAACGTCACTTGAGGACATTCGGACTGCACTCGCTCTAGAATATCCGCATTCGAATACGTTTGTTTTTCAGGATTGGAACGGTAGAGCTGTTGGCGAAGCTCCGACAAATAATCGTTGCCAGGAATCACTTTAACAAGCGTCCCTCCTGGAGCCAACACGCGCATAAACTCTTGGTAGTTCGACGGCGTTAAAATGTTGAGAAGCGTCCCACAGGATTCATCCGCAAATGGCAAGTTCGCCAAGTCTCCTAAGAAGAACAGCGCTTGGTTTCCAAAATGAACCGACGCTTGATGGATGCCTTCTTTGGCGATATCCATTCCACATAAAGGTGCCTTCACACGCTTAGATAACCAAGATAAATGACTGCCTTCCCCGCATCCGATATCGACAATAAACTTCTCTTCATTTCCTGAAAGATACGGCAAAAGCGCCTCTAAAAGTGGCTCAAAGAACCCACTTTGCGCGAGTTCATAGCGGTGCTGGAACAACTTCGCATCATAATCTGTATTCGCATTTTGCTTCATGAGATGCAAGGTGCCTTTTTTCGAAATATTAAACCGATGCCCCTTCTCACAGACCACGCTATGATTCTCGGCAGAAACCATGGCTTCATGGCAATACGGGCAACGAAATGCTTGTAAATGTTGGTTGATAAATTGCTCGGCCCAATCGATTTTCTTAACGGCCGCAGTTGGTGCTTCCTGATTTGTCATTCGACACACTCTTTCTAATGTTCTCCATTTCAGTATAGCACATTCGGTTATCCCCTGCTGGAATCGTGAAACAAGATAAATCAGTCTGTTTTGAGTTTTTTCAGGAGAGTGCTACAATTAATTTACGAGAAGAAAACGAAAAAATCTGAGGAGAGGGAGAAACTATATGACCCAAAAAATTCCAGTTACTATCGTCAGCGGCTTCCTTGGCGCTGGGAAAACAACTTTAATCAATAAAGTTTTAAAAGAAAAACATGGCGAACATATCGCTGTTGTCATTAACGAATTCGGCGAAATCGGTGTAGACCATCAATTCGTTCTTGACGTTGAAGAAGAAATCTATCAAATGGATAACGGTTGCCTCTGCTGCACGCTTCGTACAGACATTGCCGATATGTTGAAATCCATCTTAATGGTCAAAGAACAAAACGGCATTCGCGTGGACCGCGTGTTATTTGAAACAACAGGTCTTGCTGATCCAGCTCCAATCGCACAAACCTTTATTAATGTGCCATTCTTAAACGAGCACTTTATCTTAGATGCGGTATTAACCGTTGTGGATGCTAAAAACTTCCTATACCAAACAGCGCATCAACCTGAACCAGCAAAACAAGTTGGGTTCGCGGACAAGATTTTCATGTCAAAACATAGCTTAGTAGACGAAACGATTTACTCTAAAGTGATTAACGAAGTTCGTAGCATCAATGCATTTGCGGAAATCCAAGACCTTGACGCACGTCCTGTTCATATGAGCGACATGTTCGGACTTGAATTGTTCTACGCATCTGAAAAGAAAATCTTAGAAATGCAAGAACACGCCGAAGAAGAATATTGCGAAGAATGTGGCCACACACATGCGCACGGTGACCACGATCACGACCATCACCATCATGACCACGACCATGAGCACCACGATCACGATCATGAGCATGAACACGAACATGACCACCATGACCACGATCACGAACATCATCATCACCATAGTCATAGCCACCATAGCGGTATTAACTCATTCGTTATCGAGACTGAAAAACCATTAGTTCTCGCAAACATTAACGAATGGTTGAACGAGCTTGTTTATATTTACGGGCCAGAATTATACCGTTACAAAGGAATCTTAAACGTGGAAGGATTAGATTACCAAATCATCTTCCAAGGGGTTCAAATGAGCTTTGATATCTCAAGAGGTCGCGATTGGAAGGATACAAAACGCGGCTCAACATTGGTCTTCATCGGAAAGAACCTTCCAGAAAACCAATTACGCGAAAGCTTTATTGCTTGTACTGAAAAATAAATATAAAATTGCAGCTGGACCATTGCGCCCAGCTGTCTTTTTACACGGATGGAGGTGAAATCTTGAAAAAATCATTAAAACTCTCTGCCCTACTTGCAGGAATCGGAGTGTTGCTCGTGTTGCTGTGGATTTTCTTTCCTAAACATATCGCTGCGACTCCAAAAGAGCTCTCTTCGACCAATGAAATTTGGGTCATCACCGACCCACACTATTTGAGTCCAGAACTGCATGACCAAGATGTGGCCTTCCAGAAAATACAAAATACTGCTGCCGGAAAAGACCTCGTTTACAGCAAGGAACGAATGGAAGCCTTAGTGGTGCAAGTCGAAAGCGAACGTCCAAAAGTGCTTATCGTGAGCGGAGACATGACGTTTAATGGTGAGTATCAAAGTTTCATCGAATTGGCTGAGTTCTTCAAACGCATCGAAGCGCTAGGAACGACCGTCCTCGTGGAACCTGGGAACCACGATATTGCGGATGGCTGGGCTAGAAAGTTTCAAGGCAACGAGAACTATAAAATCAAGCAAATGACGGCGGCAGATTTTCCAAATGTCTTTGCCGAATATGGTTACTCCGAAGCGTCCTCGAGAGATACGCACTCGCTAAGCTATATGGCCAAGCTCTTTACCAAACTGTGGTTCTTAATGATTGATAGTAATATTTACGAGAAAAACGGTGAGGGAAAAGGCGCTCCAAAGACGGGCGGTGTGATTCCAAAAGAAACGCTGGAATGGATTGATAAGGAGTTAGCAGCGGCACATTCTGCTGGCGTTCAAGTCATTCCCGTGATGCATCACAATCTGCTAACGCATCATGAATTTAATCCTGATGGCTTCGTGGTCGATAACGCTTCGGACTTGAAGGCGATTTTTAATCAATATGACAATGTGACGCTTGGTTTTTCGGGGCATATTCATACGCAACAGATTGCCACAGAAAAGATGTCCGCGGATCGTTCGTATACGGAAATCGTCAATGGGGCGTTCTCCGTTTATCCGTCTACCATCGGCAAATTAACGATGAGCCCTAACGACTATCATTACCAGCAAACGGCGTTAAAAGCAGACGAATGGGCGGCTCAATCGGGACAAACGAATCCGGATTTGTTGCATCATCAGAACTATATGAAACAGGTCTTCGATGACTCGACTCGCATCATGACGCATCAATCTTTATATGATGAATCGTGGTATACCAAAGAAGTGGGCGACGAACTTAGTAGCGTTCTAGCACCACTCAATCTAGCTTATTTCTCAGGAGATAAAATTCCCGAAAGCTATATTTCGGATACCGTTCTCACCTCTAAAGCGTATCAGCAGCTTCAAACCAATAGCTCATCGAACTTCTTATTGAACTACATCGATATGATTATCAAAGAAACAACGCATGCCAACAATCAAGAAATCACTATACCGTACTAAAAAAGGCCGTCCTGCTTGGACGACCTTTTTCGTTTTCTATTTTATTTTCCAAGTTCCTCTAATAGTTCTTGGTGTTTTTGGCGCCAATCTGCCTTCTCTTCTTCGGTAATTTCACGAAGGACGCGGCATGGATTTCCGACCGCAATCACATTACTTGGAATGTCTTTTGTCACCACAGAGCCAGACCCGATGACCGTATTATCGCCAATCGTCACTCCTGGATTCACCGTCACATTCGCCCCAAGCCATACGCTATTGCCAATCGTAATCGGCATTCCAAATTCTGGACCCGCATTGCGCGTTTCGGCATCAGTTGGATGTCCTGGCGTCACAAGCGATACGTGCGGACCGAACATGCAGTTGTCCCCAATCGTAATTGGCGCTACGTCTAGTAATGTACAGTCAAAATTCGCATAGAAGCCTTCGCCAATCGTTGTATGAACTCCGTAGTCCACATAGACAGGTTGCTCCATGTAAATCTTCTCGCCTGTTTTTCCAAATAACTGTTTTAACAACGCACGTCTTCCTTCGAAATCATCAAAGTCCAAACGATTGTATTGTTGCGCTAGTTTTTTCCCTTTAATCGATAAGTCTCTTAGCCCTTCTGTGAGAGACGGAATATACAAGTCTCCTGTGAGCATACGTTCTTTCATGGTTTTCATTTAGTCTCCTCCGTTTCCGCAAACGCCTTTGCCTGAACGATTCGTTTTTCGAGTTCTAACAGGTCGATAAAACGTGCTTGGCGGGCGAATTCTTTATCCCCAAGCGTCAGAATAACCGCTGGCACTGTTAAGACTTCATAGAGACTCGCCACTTCTGGATGAAGAGTGGCATCAATTTCTTCTACCGAAATCTTATACTCTTCGGCAAGTTCCTTTACTCGTGGTTTAATCGCATGACACACCCCACATGTTGGTGTGGATATATATATGATTTTTACTTCGTCCATTTTCTCACCTCACTTCTATCATACCCGATAGTCTATGAATTCTTGCAAACTTTGCTCACGGTTCAATTTTTAGTAGAAAACACTTAACAAACCGCGTCTTGATTGTGTATAATGGAAGAGTTAAGTCCAGATGAAAATCAGAAAGTGAGTGAAACAATGGGACGTAAATGGGCAAATATTGTCGAAAAGAAAACAAAATTAGATGCAAATAACAGTAAAATCTACGCTAAATTCGGGATTGAAATCTATGTAGCTGCAAAACAAGGAGAACCAGATCCTCATTCAAACCAAAAATTAAAATTCGTTATTGACCGTGCTAAAACTTATAATGTACCACGTCATATCATCGAACGTGCGATTGAAAAAGCAAAAGGTGGCGGCGATGGCGACTACCAAGAACTCCGTTACGAAGGTTTCGGACCAAATGGCTCTATGATTATCGTAGATGCCCTAACAAATAACGTAAACCGTACAGCAGCTGACGTACGTGCCGCTTACAGCAAAAACGGCGGGAACATGGGTGCACCAGGTTCTGTAACTTACTTATTTGACCACACAGCTATCTTCGGTGTTGCCAATAAAGATGCTGACGAATTATTAGAACAATTAATGGAAGCAGACGTTGATGTTCGTGACGTTGTTCAAGAAGACGATCAAGCGATTGTTTACGCTGAACCAAACGACTTCCATACAGTTCGTAAAGCTCTAGAAGACTTAGGAATCACTGAATTCACAGTGAGCGAAATCGAAATGATTCCTCAATCAGAAGTGACACTTGAAGGCGATGACTTACGTTTATTCGAACGTATGATTAACGCTCTAGAAGACAACGAAGACGTTCAAAAAGTGTACCACAACGTAAACTTAGAAGACTAATCATAGAAAAAGCAAAATGTAACATTGAAGTGCACCCT
>NZ_KV786410.1:0-67082 GCF_001806915.1 Granulicatella sp. HMSC30F09
TTCAAAGGTCAATCGTTGTTTTGCAACAACTTTGATATCATATCACGCGTTCATTTTCTTTGCAAGAAATATGATTCGATGTTTTTTAACATCTTGCGCGACAACGTTTAATAATTTACCACAGGAAGAAAGAGACGTCAACGAATAACTACTCGATTTTTGAAAAAAATTGTATAATCGAGAAAACGACTGCAAGGAGGGCCTATGAGACTCGAACATCTATTAATGAAACATCTGGTGCTGAGCCGCCGTGAAATGAAGAAACTCATCAAGAACGAAGCTGTCTTAATCGATGGTGTTTCGGCCACTCACGTCAGCAATAATGTCGACGCAACCCTGCAAGTCATCACGGTGAACGGTACTCAGATTCACGACGACAGCCAGAAGTACTACATGCTGAATAAACCTCAAGGCGTCATCTCCGCTACGACCGATAAGGAACATACGACCGTCATCGACCTCTTCTCAAAAGAGAACGTTGAAGGCCTCTACCCGCTTGGACGACTCGATGGGGATACCGAGGGACTGCTGCTTGTGACAAATAATGGTCCGCTGGGTTATCGCATGTTAAACCCCGACCAACATATCGAGAAGGAATATTATGTAGAAGTCAACGGCCCGCTTGACAAAGATTCCGTAGAAACCTTCAAACGCGGCGTCACTTTCCACGGTGGGTATCAATGCAAAACTAGTTCGCTTACGATAATAGAAAGTAGCGGCAGCTTAAGCCGTGCGACCGTCACAATCTCTGAAGGGAAATTCCATCAAGTGAAGAAGATGTTTCTATGCGTTGGTGTGAAAGTGACGTATCTTAAACGCATTCGCTTTGGAGAGTTTGTGTTAGATGAATCGCTGGCTCCTGGGGAATACCGAGAACTAAACGAAGCAGAACTTGAACTTGTAAAGACGTATTTCTAAAAAAGCAAAATGTAACATAAAAGTTACGTAACTTATATGTTACATTTCGGTTGTTCAACACTGAAAATTTCATCTTAGCCAATCTAACTACCCGTCTCATAATCATAAAGAGATAGACATCACTCTTAAAAAGTGGTTTAATAGAAGTAACAGCATATCATCCAGTTGACTATTTTGGAGGTAAGGTTATGGATTATGAAGTCATTAAACTTAACGTTTCAAAGGATAAAATTCGAGAATATAAGCAATTCGAGGGATTAAAATTATATTCAACTATTATTAAATCCCAAGATGAACGGACTCTGACGAATAAAAGAATTTACGTTACGAAAAAGAACAACTATGTTTATTACGAGCGAACCGATACGAATTGGAATTTTTGGTCAAATCCAAAAAATCATCAGTCTTCATTTATCCCAGTTGAAGAAAACCACCATATTCTCTTTGAAGTTGCACCTGACCTAAGTGCATTCTCCAAGTATTTAGGGGAAGAGCTGATTCAAAAAATTCAATCCAAACAACAGAATGGTGAAATCATCGAAAAATTAGATATTTAATAACAGTGGATTCACAAATACGGATACTCTCTCTGAACTTGTTTAAACACAAATAAGCTCGCCTGCACCACGCAAGCGAGCTTTTCTACTATATATAAAATTATTGGATAGGTCCTAAGAGAATATTCGCCCACGCATCATGCAATGACTCTTGGTCACTTGGTTGGAACAAGCCAGCCAACACGTCGCGGTATAAGCGAGATAATTCTGTACGGTTGAAGTACGAACTTCCGCCGCTTGCACGAACGATTTCTTCCACGGCTTTCTTCGACACTTCCACTGAACGGTTCTTAATAGAAGATAAACGAGGCAACCAGATGAAGCTGTATTCTGTGCTCGCTTCTAACGTATCACTCAACTCGTTAATTTGCGGTTGGATACCGTCTAGCATAATCGCCGCTTCCGCAATTCTCCAGCGAATGTTTTTATCGTTGGCATAAGGCGCATCATTGGATACAGAGTGACGTTTCTTCACTGTCTCTACCCCGATTTCTAGCGCACGTTTCCCGATACCGAAGTACGTTGCCGCCAGTAAAATTTCGAAGTATGCGAAAATACCGAATACCACTGGATCGAAGCTTGGTCCAGGAGCCACTTTCGTTAAAATTTGCTCTTCTGCTGCGAAGATGCCTTTCAACTCCACACTGTTTGATTGCGTCGCACGCATGCCCATTGTATCCCAGTCGTCTTTTACGATAAACGTTTCTTGGTCTGGTGTTAAATACGCGAACACTGATAATGGTGACTCCCCTGTATTATCTTGCCCAAATGAAACCAACTTGTCGCAATATTTTCCCATGGATAAGAAGACTTTCTTGCCGTAAAAACGATACGCGCCGCCCTCTTCTGGACGAGCCTCAGAAATCGAACCGAATAACACACGGTCGTTCGAAGGTTCAGAAATCCCAAACGCCAACAACTTTCCTTCTGCAGCATCGCGAAGGATTTGTTCCCCCTTCTTGTTGCCAAAACGAACCATGTGCTTGCCAAGGCCGACAATAATTTGGTGCATATTCACCCCAAGCGCTGTCCCTGGAGCTGCCATCGCTAAACGCGTTTGTTCTTGCGCAATCTCTTTCAGCGTGAGACCGAATCCTCCGTACTCTTTTGGCACGAACGCCTTCAAGTATCCCGCCTCTTTTAGCGCTGCATAGTCTTCAGCAGGCCACGCATTCTCTTTGTCGTAATGCGGTGCACGCTCATGAATTTCCTGTAATAACTCTTCCGATAAAAACATAAAAACCCTCCTTAATGGTTGTACATCGTTAGTATACGATTAGGGGCGGGTGGATGGCAAACGTAAGATAACGGTTGCAAGAAAATTTCGGCAATCAAAAAGCACATAACTTTTTCTTTAAGTTATGTGCTTTAATACATAGCAAATCGTTGGAAGTTTAGATAAATCATGCTACCTCAGCTATGTTTTAGCCCCCTATATTTTCACTTTCCTGTGTTACATCTCTAAACTTTACCTCTAAATATTCCAATAACTCCTTCGGTAACTCTGCATATGAGGACAAGTCCTGAAGCAACGTTAGAGCACTTGTATTCACCCTAAACTTCCTATTCTTGGAAAATTGACTATTTTCTTTTTTAGAAATTTCTGACCCTATTTCATTTATATATGATGGCATTTTTTCAAGAAAATATTTTCCTCTTATTAACCGTTCCGGGGAAGATTGGAGTCGATTACATTCAATATCAACTTCGTTTGCATCATCTAACTTGCAACTTTCCATTCTTTGATTGAAATCTGTCATATTTCTTATCATTCGTATATTGTTATATGTCTTTAACTCACACAACCCTTTTTCTTCTAATCCATTTTCCATAATCTTCTTTAACCCCAACGAATAACAAGCACAACCATAAATGATCTCATCAACAATTTGAGATCTTTTACTTTTTAAAAAATCTAACGCTATTTTTAAGTCCTTTTTATCGTTCTCATCCTCAAAGGATATTCCCATCTCGCATACTAATAATGCTTCTAATGCTTCGTCCGTAAAATATAAATTTTCTATGGAATATGTTGGAGTTATAAAGATATCCTTATCAATATTATTATTCATATCATAATCTTTATCTACGAAAAATAATGTAACTTCTCCTTCAACCTGCATTTTTTTGATCTGCTTTTGCAAGCGTAAAACACTTGTCTTACCATTACAAATAAAATTTTTATACCTTTTACTGCATTTTTTTAAAAATATTCTTATATGTTGATGATAGAACTTAGGGTCATCTTTACCTTCATAAAATATAAATACCATATTACTATTTCTATTCGTTAAGTAATCAGTAAGTATTGTTGCGTCACATTCCCCGCTTCTTTTCATTAGTAAAGGAGTAGTCATTACTTTCTCCCCCTCGTTAATGACGTAGTATACTCAAAATATTCATTATCAAATATAAACGGCGAATGAGTTGTAGCAATCAATAAATCTACTTTTCCCGACTCATATATATCTTTTAAAAATGTTCTTTGCCACTCTATAGACAATGATAATTCAGGTTCATCTATAATAAAAACGCATGGAGATACACATTCTAAATACACTTTAGAGAAAATTGAAATAATTTGTTTTTCACCAGAAGATAACCATTCTAAATCAATTACTCTATCATTGTTATCATAAATATTTAAACTTAATGAATTAACATCGTATTTCATAGTCTTGGATTCTAAATATTTAGTACAAATTTTGGCAAACTTCTCTAACTTATCATCTATTATTTTCTGATAATCATATATCTCTATTAACTTTGTAACGTAATATTCAAAGAAGACTTTTGTTTCATTGTTTTGTCTCTCGTAATAACTTTTCAACTCTCCTTCTTGCCATGCGTTATTCGGCATCGCTCGATTAACAATAACATCAATTTTATTAAAATCTATTGTATCCTCCTTACAAGATGAAATAGAAATTTTGTTTTTTATTAAATCTCTAAAGATATCTTCGCTCATTTTTCTATAACTAAAATTCGCTTCCATCCTTTGTTTATTTAATAAATTATCAATTGTACGCCTTACATCCCTCATCCCAAACTCTATGGGTTGCCCTGTAAAATTATAATTTTTGGATCTAAAATCAACTTTATAAATACTAGTATAATCATCTTCTACACGTCTATATGTAGGGCAAAAAATAATTTCCTTACCAAACGAAATATCATTTTTTATTGATACTAAAGATTCTTGTTTCTCCCTTAATTTTCTTAACAAAATCATTACTTCATCATGATAGTCTGTAGGAGCCTTAACGAACTTTTCTTCTATAAAATCTAATACTTCTAAGTCTAATATCAGGCTTTTTTTCAATTCATTCTCAACATTAATAAAATCCTCATAAGGTAACTTCCCTCTAAGTTTCAAAAATAGATTTTGAGACTGCACTCTCAAATCTTTAATATTCTCTTCAGTTTCAAAATCACTTTTATCGTAATAAATAAATTGTTCTCCTAACTTCAGACTTATTTTTTTAAACCTAACCGATCTTAAATATTTATAATTATTTTGAAGAAGCGCTATTAGTAGTTTCAATACTGTTGTTTTTCCAGCTCCATTCTCAGAAACTAAAATAGAAATATCATTCTTAAAATCAATCTCAATATCTTGATCCCCAAATAATCCCGTAATTCGAAATTCTTTAATATCTGAGTTATTTACATGATCTCCTTCTCTTTTCATTTTCAATTTTTCTATCGCAATTTTAACATCATTTTGCAACATATCAATTTTATCGTCGTCATTAAAAACCCACACTTTATTTTCACTCAAATGAATTTTTAATTGCTCGTTCGTAATTCCATATTCTCTAGCAATCTCGCTTATGCTCATTTTATTTACTTTATTCATTTGTCCATACTCCTATAATATGTTTTGTTTAATAATCCTTTTTAACCGTTCTAAATGCCTATCATTTCACAATCAATATCCCTTTTTATATATTTTCTGCACAAAAAGCTTAGAAACACGTAGTTTCTAAGCTTTCTCGCTTTATATCCCCCGTGTTCTTATAACACTAAGTCTTGATATCCGACTTCTTTGAATTTTTCGTTTTCAAAAACGATGGCTAAACCATTTTCCATGTCGAATTTAAAGTCGCACATTACGGCTACAACTCTCTCCTTAACTTGCGGAACAGAGATTGTTTTAGGAATAACATACTTGAAGATGTTATCTACCACTGTAATACCATTGTCCTTCAATCCGTTTTCTAAGATGTATTTCACAACTTCGGGTTTTGCAGCGTTAATCAATTGTAAGTTGTTCTTAAATCGTTCTACTGCTTCCTTTTGTGTTTCTGTACTATCTTCTCCACTAAACTTCTTCACGATGATTGGTAATTCAAACTCTCTACCCCAGATTTCAGCTTTAATCTTACTCATCGAATTCACCTCCGTTATTTTGAGCATCTCGAACTTTACATTCAGACACCCCACCTAAATGCTTGCAACACTGATGAATCTCACTAGGTACTAAATCCATCGTCTTTGTGTCACAGCGCTCATGCCAAGTGTATTTTTGCTCAGAATCTTTTCTGAAATTATAGACATCCTTGTCCGTCCAATCCGTTCTCCCATCTTTCCCTTGCGTATTCCATTGTTCGGCTAGTTTAGCATCCGCTTGAGAGAAGTTCCCGGCCTTCCATTCACCATCTTCTTGATAATCATTACGATTTGCCGTCATTTTATCGATTGTCACAGTAGCAGACGACACCTCAGAAAAATCAGGCTCAAGATTTTTATACTCAATCCCATCTTTGCCATATTCAGCGAGTTTCTCTTTACATGCCTCCCCGCGTTCTGTTGTATCTGATGGAACAAACTTAGAATGTCCTCGTTCTCCTTCGAAAGCTCCGTTTTCGCCGTTTTGCGGCACCTGATTTAGTCGAGCCTCATACGAATTATATTTCCCTCCAAATTCATACTCATCCGCTTCAATATTATCAACAGAAAACGACGCTTCTAAGATTCCTTTTGCTTCTTCTAAAGTCAGCCCTGATTGCGGTTCAATCTCAATAGATCTCTCGACAGCTGTCACTTTAATTTCTGCCGTTTCTAAAGATTTTATCTCATTCATTAGAACACCCTCCCTTTTTCTTGGTATACTTCCGTAAATCTCGTTAACACTCCATCGTAGGACGCATCCCGTAATTGTTGTTCATATAAAATTAACGCTACGGCTGTATTAATTTGCTTGTTTGAGTAAAGTTTTATCGACGGTTTTAACTGTTCAACAAGTTCACGTGTCCACTCAATAATATCGTTAGTGTGTTTTACTTTAATGATGGTGTTTTCTACAGAAAAGAAATCATAGACCAGCTGTCTGAAAGCAGCCCACGCCTCTTCTCCGTCTTTTTCAAGATAATCCATAAACTTGCACTTCACTTGTGTGTCTAAGTTTGAGTGAAGCATTTTCGATTTAATTGCCTTCAAATCTTCCTTATTCACTCTTCTGAAAATTCCTCGTTCCATGATGTAATCCAACAAGAACACTTCTACATCATTTCTGTAATTTCCATCAAGCTTCTTAGGAGTATATTGATATTTTTTTTCGTCGATATCGACTCTATCAACCTTACACAAGACAGGTTGCACCCATTCATTTTGGTATACAGCCCCGACCCCACAAGGAAGTTTTGCCAATTCTGTTATTTGATCTTCATTCAGATTCGCTGCTCTTCCGACCAACTCTCTATCCGTTTGGTCTGGAAGTCTGAGAATAATTTTCGTATTCGTATTTCGAATGACCGACATATCCATTAATCCTGGAGCCTGGTCGACAATAATAAATCCTTCTCCATACGTACGCATTTCCGCAATCGCATTCGAAAGCATCTCAACACTCTTTCCGAGTAAGTTGCTTCCTTCTGACGAACGTTCACTTGAAGTTCTTCTTAATAGATTATGCGCTTCTTCAAGGACTGTAATATGCTTCAACTCTGCATTCATTCCATTTGCTTGAGACATACGGTACTCTTGAAGTTTTAGCACCAGCATTCCCATAATTAGAGATTTTGTTTCACTAGATCCTACACGGCTTAGGTCAACAATGACATTTTCCTCAAATAATTGTGTCGCACTAATTTCATCCGAAACGAAAATCATTCCATTAATACCATTGCATAAAGACTCTAATCTTGTGAGCAATGAACCTTTATAGGCGCCTTTATTTTCCGCATCATATTCACTTGAATCAATAATGCTTTTCACATTTCTAGCTACATCCGCAAACGTTGGATATAACTCTTCATCATATTTGTTTTGGGATTTAACAAGATTCCAGCCACAATCTACGTATGACTTTTCAACAGCGCTCTTTAAAACCGCTGGCATTGCCGCATACATCGGCCAACAAACATTGAAGATTTCTACTAATCGATCCATATGTTCTAGAACATGAATGTTTTTAGGGAAACTGAATGGATTGATTCTTAGAAGTTGGCTGACAAGTGGATTCGTCCCCAACACTGTCACATCATTTCTATGACCAAACACATTCTTATATTCACCTTTAGCTGGCTCTACCACAAGGAACTTAACTCCTTGTTTTCTAGCGCGCTCAATCATCTGGTAGACTGTATTACTCTTACCTGAACCGGTACTACCTGTAATAAATGTATGTGAAGCTAATGATTGTTTAGAAAGAGCCACCTCAGTGTTTTCCATTCGATTCATATGGAATACATGACCGAGTTTAATTTCGGATTCACCTCGATAAACATCATCATACGTCACTACATTTCTTCCAAACTCAACACATTCTAGTACAGGAAGGCCTGCAACTGATTTTTGAGGGAAGTTCAATGAGTATGCCAATTCTTTGCCAGATAGACTCGTGGTTGCAGTTACAATCGGCGGATAAACGATAAATTCAGTTTCTTCGTCTACCTCAAGTTTCACTTCATTATCTTCTATCTTCCCTACCACTGCAGGATTTAATCCAAACACTGGATGACGAAGTGTCTTAATATACTCAGTGATTTCTTTTGCTTGCCCAGCCTCATCTTCAACATTTCCGCGCCAAGTATTGATGGCAGATTTAGACATATATGAATCTTCGCCAAGCGTTAATGCTAAATACGAATGAGCTACGTTATTCGCTACATTTGGATCTTCACTGATTACGTAAGCTGCAAAATCCCACATTCCAAGTGCCGTACTCTGTTCGAAACGTTTCATCTGTCCTTTAAGCATTTCCAACGCGTATTGAATATTAAAGTTCGTAAAGTTCTGTGTGATTCCTTCGTTTTTACCTAGCATAACTGTAGTCGTAGAAGAACGAGCAAAGTTCGCTCCAATATTCGCTCCAAATCCTACACTCTTAGTAGCGCCATTTGTCGCCGCAATCGAATTAGTCACTGCTCGACCTAGAGTGTTCGCAACCGCTGTTCCTACCGTTCTGCTAGTACTATCAGTCAAAGTCTTTGCAGTTCCTTTAGCAATCGTTTCGGCTGCAGTTTTTCCGAGAGATTTGGCTGTGCCACTATTCCAGCCTTCGCTATAGTTAACGTTGGTCCCGACATTCACACGAAATTCATCTTGCCCTACAGATACTCCTGCAGATCCTCCACCACCAATTGAATTAAACTGTCCCGTTGTATCTGTATTCGTTTCACTTGTACCTTCCGAAGTGCTATGCGTGTCACTTTCTGTATAAGATTCACCAGTCGTATCTGTATCACTTGCAGATTCGGTATCTGTACGGGCACTGCTATCTGACGTTCCTTGACTCTCTGTTATGGCAGTATTGACTCCGTTCTGCACTCCCGCACTGGCCCCAACATTGACACCAACAGTCGCAGATGAACTAACACTTTCGTTCTCTGTTCTTTGGAAATTTGTAGACCAGGAAGCATAAGGGGATAACCCAGAATAGAATTCTCCCAATTTAATTTTTCTATCTTCTACATCTAGAATTGGTGTTGCCAGAAGAATAATTGTATATTCTTTCTTTTTCGTTTCTGGAACAATTCCATCAATTAATTTTTCAATCGTCTGACTAATAAACTTCTCCGATTTTTCCGCTGGGATATTGGAAGCCGTTGCGACAGAATATTTTTTATCTTCGTTAAAGCAAGGTAATACGCCTAACCCCTCTTCCTTCCACTCAGCTCCAGGAAAATTACCTCTTATCGCTTCAACGATTTGATCCTTATAGTTATCAACATCAGTACTACTCGTTGAATTTTTATTGTTCACAACAGCCAGATACACATTAGTCGTATTCTGTTTACGATCAAAAACTAAAGCAATGTTGCAATCATCGTTAGAAAGCACTGCGTAGACATTAACCAGTTTCTCTAAGTTATTTTCTTTCTTATCTGTAACCCACTTTGTAATGTTGATATAGCGAATGTTATGCGCATCATCGAACTCTTTCCCAAATTCCGCCTCATTATTGAGTGGTAAATAAAGATCCTTAATCTGTGGAAGATAAGCATTGAAAATTTCGATACTACTTGCAGCCATCAAACGTTCCGTCAACTCACGCGCAGTAGCATCGTTTGGATTCGGAGTTTCAAGCAAGTATTTTTCACGAAGCAACTGTACATTTTCTAACTGCTCTGGACTCAAAGAAGATAACTTAGCAACTTGGTCTCCAGCTTTTCCAGCAATTTTCTTAATGGCATTTTTAATTCCCATATCCTATACCCCTTCCACTACTTCCCACGACATCAAACTTTTAATCGTTTCTAAAGAAGATCGTATCATCATTTGATTTTGCTCTAACGCGATAAGACTATCTGTCTCAAGACGAATTTTCTTAGTCAAATCTCTTAATTCTGGATTATACTCAGCAAGTCCTTCGTTAATTTCATCAAGAATTTTTTTCTCCCAATTTTTAAATTGCATAAAACAATATTCATTCATCTCTTGGGACATTTTCTCTACATTAGTCGTTATTTGATTATTATAGATTCTAGCTAGACGTCGAGTATTCAATTTTTCATCTTCAAAAAGATGAATTCCTAACACCATTCCTCTTAAGAATTTTTCTCTGACAAACACCGAATTAGCCTGCTCTTTAAAATTATTAACATCATAATTTTTTATTTTTTCCGCTATTTCTTCTCGCTGTGACTCTGTTAATGTATCCGATTCAGTCACTTTAAGAATTAGTTGTCTCTTAAACTCTCTTTCCTTTTCACGCCAATATTCGTCTAAATAGGTAGATAGTTTATTCTGGGCATCATCAATATTGTCTTGATAGGAATTGATAACGTATTTCATCGTTTTATTTGAAGCTAAATGATCAAGCATTTTCTCTTTTTCATTCTTTTTAGTTCTAGATTCTTGAAAATCTTTTACATCGCTTGCAAGATCATTTACCAACGTTTTTGCAGCATTTATAATATTCTGTTTGAACAACCCCTGGAAATTTTCTTGCCAATGTTCAAACCCTTTATCTGTAGCTTCTTGCAGTTCTTTTGCTGTAGTTTCATAATCATTTTGTTCAAAAATTTCTTTGCGGATATCGGCGTCTTTTTGCGCAAGTTGATTTTCGTCCATTGGATATAGAAGATTTTGATCAACGTACTCCTCTACAACCGTCTTAGAATCTTTTTCATTTGCTTTTTCCATATTTCTAGCAGACTCTTCGATTTCTTGCTTTAAAAGTAATGTTTTTTCATTTAATTTTTGCTCAAAATGCTCTCTTATTTCTTTTCTTGTCCGCTTTTTCTCTTCAATGCGCTCATTTGTCTTATCAATTACATTGCTAAGAAAAGATAACGCCATCTGACACTTGTTATATGCAGAGTGTTTACTTGCAAAAGTTTCAATTTCTTTTTCAATGCAGTACAGTCCACTATTCGAATAAATAAGATTTTCATTTTTCTGGGAATACTCAAGGGCATTTTGCTTCACTTGCGAAGGCATAATATTGTACTTGTATAGAGACATATAGTCGATATCTTCTGGATCTGAAAATGTTAAACTTTGTGTTCTAAATTTTTTTCCATAAAATCTGTCTACAAACTCTCCATGATTTTTTCCGCCTAAGCCAATGATCGATGAAACAAAGAAAATCCCGTTAGCATACATCTTTTCAATCGCACGATATTCTAAAATTTCGTTGACTTGTTTCTCGGTAAATCCGTCTTCTGGAAGGTCCGCATCATCTGCTTTGTTAAAAATAATCATGGTGAACCGTTTATCCAATGAATCAATTGCCAAAACATTATCACATAATTCGGCATTATCCTTTGTATCATGAGCGTCATACTGAGTAATCCAGAGTGGAATTCCGTTTGAAAATCCAGCAATCGCCTCAGCCAACACTTTTGAATGGTCCTCGTTTGAGTTTGAGTTTGACCCAGGAGTATCAAAAATAACAAATTTATTTTGAGACGTTCCAATTATCCCATTCGGAGAGAACGGAACGCTTAATGAAATGACGTTACCGATTTCAGTAACTTCTCTATCTCGCTTCTCAAAATTATTTATGATTTCCACCGCTATACGTACCATCGCGTATAACTCATACGTACCAGCGTTTGCGATTTCTTCCTTAATACTTTTGACGATTTCAAGCCCTGGATTGCCTTCGGATACTATTAATTCTTTACCTTCAATCGATAGTTTGATTCTTTCGTTATGAAATTTAAAAGTAATCTCTGCTTGATCCTGATGTTCAGACTTCGTAATTTCATAAATTTTAGCCGTAACCGGGTCACTTCCGCTCGGAAGAATTTCCACCCCTGTTAGGGCATTAATAAAAGTAGACTTTCCTGCACTATAATTCCCGAATACACACAGTGGAATCACATCATCTAAGGCTTTCGAAACTTTATTGATTCCCTTTATTACATCTTCGTCATCTTGCATAATCTGTTTAATCACTGGGTTCACTGTTCCAAATATCTCTTTGGTTTTCCCTTTAATAAAGCGGGCATTTTTAAGAATCGTATTCGAACGCATCAGGTCAATCTTTTCCTTAAATTCATCTGATTCACAAACTGAAGCTACTTCAACATACTCGTCCTGAGTTCCTTCAAATAGTAGTTGTACTTTTTCTCTTCCGACATAGTATTCTTTGACAATAATGCTAAGAATTTCCTTAATCTTAAAAGGTAAAAAAAGCGTTCTGAATCCGTCTCTCTTAGCCTACTTTTCTCATCGCTTTGTTTGATGTCAATCCAATCTTCAGTTGCTGCGTCAAATGTCTGATATGAAATCTCTCTATTATATGGATTGCTTTTAATCTTTATTTGTGTCATTCGCAGTACCTCCCAATTCTTCTCTATTACCAATGACGATTAGTGTCATTTTTTATCCTTTTCTTGACCTTAACCTTCTAAAACTATTTTATCCAGTCGCAAATTGCGACCATTTTTTTCATATTTTTACCACTTATTGAAAATTTATGAAGTAATTGAGTTCATTATATCATTTCCACTAATTAAATTTAAGCGTTTTTTGAAAACGATTTACTTTTTATTACTATCTACCTTTTTCTCTTTCTTAAATGATAGTTTTCAATATAAATTTCTCTTAAAATTGCTTAAAACAAAAAGACGCCCTATTCAGAGCGCCTCTCTTTCTTATACCCTTTTAAAGCCATTATAAAATCGAAGATAACAGGTAATAATGAATAGTAAAAAATTATCCCCCAAAAAATTTTCACTTTGTATTTTGCATTTCTCACTTTTTTGATAGTGTCAATACATTTATATCACGTTTTCCGTCTTAAATTCTTTCATTAAATGCTCAATAAACCAAGATACCGTACTTTCCCAAGATACTACTGCTTCCCCATATATTTTATCACTTCTATTATTATATCTTATATTTGGTAGATAGGAGATTGTGTTCATATGTCCTAGTTCTGTTGTAAGGACCAATTTTTTATTTAAAGAATTCACTTTAGTTAAGATATTCATTGCAGCATCAAAAGAATTCCACACTTCATCTCTAAATGAGCTAATCAATAATAACGGGCATTTCACTTTTTCTAATTCCATTATTCCCGTTTTATCCTTCATCGGAATTTTAAACAACTTATTTTTAATAACTTCAATCCATCTAAAAGGTTTATAAGGAACCTCCTTATCCTCATATGTCCAGGAAGAGTGTTTTGCATTCATTTTGCCTCTTATTCCTTCATAAACTCTATCGCTTGGTGAGTTTAAAACAGCACATTTTAACCCAGAATATTTTGTTAAGGATAATAAAGCTAACTCTGCTCCTTTAGATCGTCCATAAATCCCTATGTTTGATCCATCTACAAACTCCAATCGTTTTAAATACTGCACTGCTTCTTCTATACTTTCAATTGGAATTTGATTAAGATTCGAAGGTTGTTTACGCATTCCAAAGTAACTTATAGCCATAGTCACAAATCCGTAATTCGATAATAACATAGCAATATTTTGAGCTTTTTCAATCCCTCCATCACTTCCTGATAAAACTATAATTGCCGGTCTAGGATTATGGGGCTCCTCAAAAAACAGTCTTCCTTGCCATGTGTTTTTTATGATATCCATATATTGGATACTCTCTTTTTTATACCAACGGTCAAATGATTCTTGAGCAATGATCTTATTGGCTAATAAGGCTGTTATTTGATAAGTAACCTTTTCTTTTAATTGTACACGATTTAAATCTATCACTCTTTTCTGTTTCACTACTTCCATAGGCCGAAGTGTTTCAAACAAACCCATGTCTCTAACCCCAAGATAATCTCCTCCTATTGACGTTGAAGCATTTACGGACACAACACCTGATGCATCACTTAAGTAAATAGCCTCTGATTTCCAATATGTTGCCTCAGAAAAATTCAATGGGGCATTAATATTATAAAAGCACTTTGTTTCTAATATAATTGTTACTTTTTCAAAACCTTCAAACCCCTTTATATAGATATCTAATCTTTCATCCATGATTTGTTTAGGATCGTTAATCACAATTTCATAACTCACTAATATTCGCCCTTTCTTAAAATCCCTTATAATTTTTACAACCGTTGACATCTCTTAAAAATTTCAACTTATCTTTCATAACATCGTAGTGCCACTCTACCTATTGCACCAACGAAAATCAGCATTACACATTTGTGTATCTTTTTGAGTTATGCTACTCTATAAAACAAATAAAGTAAATAGATTATGAACAAGATACACAATCTTACAATTATGTGTATCTTATAAGGAGATTTTTATGAAAAAGACACAGCATCCTTCTGCTTTAAGATCCAAAAGAGAAATATCCGAAGCTCTGCTTAAACTGATGCAGCTATACCCCTATTCTGAAATATCTGTAAAGCAAATCATATTGGAAACTAATCTTGTCAGAAAAACATTCTATCTAAATTTCAATAATAAGGATGATGTACTTTATTCCATTATTGACAAATTAATTCTCGAATATACAGAGGAAAATTCTTCTTCCGATAATGATCCTATCTCAATTATTTTTAATTTTTGTAGTAGAAATAAAGAGTTTCTTTCATTACTCCATAAAAATAAAATGTTTCACTACTTCCTTCTAAGAATGAACGAAATTCTCCCTACCTTTATTAACCAGATTCATGACTCTAACAATCCGTTCAAAAAAGTAATCGGCGACCTCAATCCTGATTATCTAATTGCATTTAATATCGGAGCCATTTGGAATGTTATTTTTAAGTGGATTGATCGAGGAATGGTTGATTCTTTAGATACAATCAAAACATCTGTCAGTCAATATATAAAACGACTATAGAATAACTCCCGCTACAAGATTTAACGACACACAAAAACCGTAATCTGATATTCCCCTTACCAAGTGAATCAGTAAGGCCATATCAATTTACGGTTTTTCTATTATCTATTTTTTACCCCTCAACCCTCTTCGGTAAGTAAGGTTCGATCTCTTTTCGTAAGGCTTCGAGTGTTAGGTCATAGGGAATGGTAATGTCATCGATTGATTCGAGGATTTTTTCTAACTCCTCTTCGGCCCGCTCATCTAAATAGCGATCCATGTTTCTTCGAAGCGATAGCAGCTCCTGCACAACGTTCTCTTTTCCAAAGGTGATGGCTAGAGAATACGCATTGTTGTCGCTATCCTCTCTGGCCCCTGAGCGTTCTGCGATATACAGAATTTTCTCCATTAAGTACATCATCTCATAGAAATCTTGCTTCTTGATTTCAATCTTTTCGTCCATGATCGCTACTCCCTTCAAATACAGGCTTTCACCCCCAACAATAAAGGCTCCGGAAGTAAAATTCCGGAGCCTCTGCCATTATTTCTTTATCAAACATTATCTAACTATCCTAATCTCTTCTTACAAATGAAAAATTTGGTTAATATCTTTTTCCATATAAACTTTTTGCTAAATCTGTATATTTTCTTATAAAATCTGTTTTTGCCTCAGTATATCCATCCCTGTCATATTCAAATTTTTTCCAAAGCGATAGTTTTAAGACTTCGTATTCTTTGCCTATTTCCTTATGCTCATTCAAATAATCTCTAAAATACAGTTCATCATTATCTCCGACAATTCTAATATGAAGATGGAATACTCTTTCTGCAAATCCTTGTTCTGTGTATCCTTTGTTTAATGTAATGCGGGCTTCAGTCGTATTCATACATAGCCAACCCTTGTTTATTAGAATATTTTTAACAATATCTAAATCCGTCTTGTCGTTTACTTCAACTAATATATCCACAATATTTTTCGCCCATATTCCTGATATAGCCGTGCTTCCGATATGAGATATTCTTTTTGTGCATTTACTCGGCAATGCTGATAATATTGATTTTCTTTCTTCTTCATACCATTTTGTCCACTCTTTATTATGTTTGACTAAAAATATCGGAAACAGTTGCCAAAGCTCTTTTAAACTCATTTGCTCGAATTTTTTATTCATATCTAACCTCTACAATTCTAATTTATATATTTACAGCATCTCATAGAAATCTTGCTTCTTGATTTCAGTCTTTTCATCCATGATCTCTACTCCCTTTAAACACAGTCTCTCAACCCCAATAATAAAGGCACCGGAACTAAAATTCCAGAGCCTATCCCATTTATTTTTAAAAGTTAGCTTACTAAACTAGGTTTTCTTCCTACTAAAATAAATTGGTCCGTTAATAAGGAAAGCTGTTGGAATTGCCATATAGTTATATTCACCTTTTGTATAATAAACGGCATAGAATACGGTCACTCCCATAATTATACTTACAATAAGATATTTGAAGATACGATTCATTTCATTCATCTCCAGTCTATACGCTATTCAATCCTTTTGCTTAAAAACTTATCAAAATAACCTCTGTTTAAAAATATAGAAAATGACAAAAACATTAAGAATATGAATATAAATTTAAATTCTCGATTCCATTGTTCAAACCCAAAAAACAAATTAACAAACAAAAATAACGCTACGTGGCATAAAAAACCAAAGAGAAATACTTTAATACCGCTTAATTTTCTCATTTTAACAATCCCCTTTACTCTTTTCGACAATAACTATATAAAAACTACTCATACTAGTCCCTTTTTTCCTAATAAAATAATTTTTGGGGAATTATTTTTCTCCTCGCCAAACATAAATCATGAATAGAATATTGAAAATAAAAATTAAAGAATAAAATAGAGTTGAATTTGACATCACAAAAGCCACAAATTCTTTATTTTGTGCAAGTATAATACCTACTAAAAAAAATATAGTAGATATCAAAAAATGTAGTTGTAATCTTTTACTTCTAGTTTTCAACTGAAATCACCACCTATTTGTTTAGTGTGCTTAAGTCAAATAATTTATTGTGGATTCATCTTTTCTAGGACATTTACAACTCAAAAATTAACCGCTTTCATATACTCATATTGTACTTCATCTTATTGCGAATTACTATATTAGAGTTCGACTTATCTAACATTATTCTTAAAAATTTGGTGCAAAATGGGTTCTGCTTTATAATGAAGTGCACCCCAAAAGTTAGACAGAACATCTAACTTTTGGGGTGCACTTCATAGCCCTAGGGTGTTTTTATTTAATTCTCCTTTACGGGGGTCAGTTTCATCCTATAATAAAACTTCTTTATTCAAACCTGTATCACTCCAAGAAAGTTTATATGCGTTTTTATTAGGATTAGACTTAATAACTTTCATTTCATAACCATCCCAAACAATAGCTACTTGATTCTCAAGGGCAATGGCATCAGCAATCTGTCCGGAGTAAAACTCATCAAAACCTGCTCTTTCAGGCTCATCATAATGTGGACAATGTAGATAAGGAATTATACCCAGACCCTTAACCCATTTATATTTTGGATTCTCTCTACCCTCAATAAACTCACTATCACAATGACCCGCTATAAACCAACAGATAGAACCTGCACTTAAACCTGACAGCACCTTCCCACTTTTATAAGCTTTCAGTAGGGCCTTATCTACAGCATATTTTTGCCAAACTTTCATCATATAAGCAGTATTACCACCACCTACATAAATGATATCTGCATTTTCAATCTTTTTATTAAGTTCTTCCCTTTTTACTTCTACATTAGATAAATACAAGGTATCAGTTTTGCATCCTAAACTCCCAAAATAATCATTAATAGTCTCTATATAAGCCTCAGCATCTTTACTTGCTGTAGGTATAAATAAAAAGTTAGGATTTTCCTTTTTAGCTGACTCGACAATAAACTTATCTATTTCATAAGTTTCATTACTGACTATTTCTCCACCGCCAATTGCTATAATCATAAATTTTCTCCAATCTTTAAAATTTGTTTCTATAAATATCAATCTTGTTGCCGTTAGCGTCTTTCCACTCTACCCAGCCATTGTTCGCTTTACCAATCACCACGAAACCGGCTGCTGACGGTGAAGAGCAAACAAGGTCTACTTGTAAAATATGATCCTCAATTACTGCTTTATCGTAAATAGAAGGAACGGCATCAGTAGTCACATCTGCGCAGAGACTGCCTTTCAATAAGGTAAATACTCCTCTTTTTACCGTTGCTCGACCATTTACTTCACCGAACCCTTTAATTTTACGGTTCAAACGGTATTCCCCATCAGAAAGTAACTCAAGTCCTTCACGAGATTTTAGCTCTTCTGTTGCTGCTTCAAAAATCTCTTTCTTTGTTCTAGTCGTTGGATAGACTTGCTTTCCTTCTAGTGAAGATAAAAGAGAAGCTGCTGTCTCCATATCTGTCGCAAATAACTCCGAAGTCCCAACTCGACTCTTACTGAAAATATCGTGAATCAATCTCTCTTTGTCATCGTATTCGTCTACTTCAATCGCGAGCCTTCTCTTCAATCTGCTAACATTTGAATATCCATTTTTTCAAGGTAATTCATTCGGTTTTCAAACTGATCCATTCTTGTCTTTCCAATCTTAATAATCCCTTGAACCACGGTTTCCATAATATAAATAATCCCTTTTGCCATAATTGCCTCCCGCTAAAATTCTTCCTCTCAAGTATACCACGTTCCAAATAGAGAAATATTACTTTTTAATTAATTCAGATATATTTTGACAATTGATCTTTCCTACTAGCTTTTTTCCTTTTACAATCATTTTTTTCGATTTTGATTTGTCTGTTTTAAAAGCTTAACACTAAATAATTTTACTAAAATCAAATTCTCCTAATACGCATCTTAAATTTTTGATTAAATCTATTTTGAATAAAGGAATTTTAACTATATTTTTTTTGAACAATAACATGATATAATGAATAAAACATGGAAGAAAGGAGACTTATGACAATAGATATTAGTGAAGATAAGTTAATTAAAAGGTCTGCTGATTTATTGAAAATACTTTTGAAAGATCGTACGACCAAAAAAAACATTGTTTGGGCAACACATTCTTATGAATTACTAGGAAATGAATTTAGTTCTCGCGAACAAATCACTCTAAGTAAGCTTACCGGAAAATATGTAAACTTGATTCAACCTCGAGCAGAAAAGTCTAAGTATGAACAAAAAAATCGAACCAAGATTAAAGCCGAAGTTTTTACACCAACTTGGTTAGTTGAAAAGCAAAATAGCTATGTGGAAGCTGAACTTGAAGCTCTGGATCTTGAAGATTATATCCAATTGCGCTGGCTAGAGATTACCTGTGGTGAAGCACCTTATATGGTTACTCGCTATGATACAGTGACTGGTGAGGAAATTCCATTATCTGAGCGAGTTGGTTTTGTTGATAGAAAATTGCAGCGCATTAGTCGTGATGTTTCGGACGAGGCTACCTTCTATGAATTTGTAAAAAAAGCATATCGTGCTTCTTATGGTTATGAGTATCAAGGAGACTCTCTCCTTTTGGCGCGTGAAAATCTTTTAGCAACATTTGAGGACTACTATCTTGCAAAGACTGGAAATCAACCAAGATTAGAGCAGAAGAAAGAAATTGCGACCATTATCTCTTACAATGTCTTTCAAATGGATGGACTGAAAAAAAGTAGTCCTTACTCAGCTAAACAAAGTCCATTTCAACAATTAAGTTTGTTTTCAGATGAGCTAGAAGTTCAAGAAGTAGAAGAATCTAAAACCAAAATCAAAGACTGGAAAAAGAATAAGATGATAGGTTTTGAGCGCCTATCTAGTGAGGAAAGTGAAATGAAATTTGATGTCGTGATAGGAAATCCGCCATATCAGGAAACAGGAGAAGCTAGGGATGAACCAGTTTATCACTTTTTTATTGATGAAGCTATTAAAATCGCAGATAAATCGATACTAATCACTCCAGCAAGATTTTTATTTAAAGCTGGTCAAACCCCTAAAAATTGGATGGAAAAGATGCTTGAAGACAAGCATTTAAAAGTTCAATTCTATGAACTTAAAAGCGGTAAAGTATTTACAGGAACGGATATAAAGGGTGGAGTAGCAATAACTTATCGTGATGCTGATAAAGATTTGGGCCCAATCGGAGTATTTACTATTTTTGAATCTTTGAATAATATTGTAAAAAAAATCGAAAAACATCCAGACTTTAAAACTTTTTCTGATTTAGTTTATCCTCAAGGTATTTATAGATTTTCAAATCAACTTTTTTCTGATTATCCAAATGCTGAAAATCTGCAAGGAAAAGGGACAAAAAATAAAATTGTTTCGAAATCACTAACTCAGTTAGATTTTGTTTTCAAAAACAAAGAAGAAAAAGACCATGTTGCTCTACTTGGAAGAATTGGTTCCGAACGTGTTTATCGATATATTAATAAAAAATATTTAGATTTACCGGAAACATTCGAAAATTATAATGTTTTTGTACCAGAAGCTAATGGAAGTGGTGCCTTAGGTGAAGTCTTATCAACACCCCTAATCGGGGAACCCCTAATCGGGCATACAGATACTTTTTTATCTATTGGTAATTTTAAAACAAAATTTGAAGCCGATGCTTGTATTAAATTTATTAAAACTAAATTCGCTAGAGTATTATTAGGTGTTTTGAAAGTTACTCAGCATAACTCACGCAAAACTTGGTATTACGTTCCACTCCAAGACTTCACTGTCAATTCGGACATTGATTGGACGCAATCAGTGGCTGATATTGACCGTCAGCTCTATCAAAAATATGACCTTTCTCCTGAAGAGATTGCCTTTATTGAGACTCATGTAAGGGAGATGGATTGATGGTAGAAATTAAAACTTCTAAAGAGATTCATCCTAAAATCTATGCATACACCACCCCTACGGTAACAAGTAATGAAGGCTGGATTAAGATTGGTTATACGGAGCGTGATGTGACACAACGAATTAAAGAACAAACGCATACTGCTCATATAGCTACAGATGTCCTATGGACTGGTGATGCAGCTTATAAGGAAGAACCTGATAAAGGAAAGACTTTTAAAGACTATGATTTCCACCATTTCCTTTCTTTCCACGATGTGAAACGTCGTCCTAAGACGGAATGGTTTTACTTTAATGGAACTCCTGAAAAATCTAAAAATCTTTTTGATAAGTTTGTTCAACACGATTTGTCAGGTTATCAGCCCGGCCAAGGACAGGACTATACTCTGCGACAAGAGCAAGAAGAAGCGGTTTCTAAGACCTTATCTTATTTCAAAAATCACCCAGGAGGTAAGTTTCTCTGGAATGCTAAGCCACGCTTTGGTAAAACCTTATCTACCTATGACTTAGCTCAGAAGATGGATGCTGTCAACGTCCTGATTGTAACCAATAGGCCTGCCATTGCTAATTCGTGGTATGATGATTTTGAAAAATTCATAGCAGGACAAACGACTTACAAGTTTGTTTCAGAATCGGATAGCCTTAAAAATCGCCCAACCTTGTCACGAAAAGACTTCCTCGATATTTTAAATGAGGATATTCGACAACTTGCTTTTATCAGTCTCCAAGACTTGAAAGGTTCTGCTTATCTAGGAGGAGAGCACAATAAACTTAAATGGGTTACTGACCTACATTGGGATTTGTTGGTTATTGACGAGGCTCATGAAGGAGTTGATACCTTCAAGACAGACCAAGCCTTTAATAAGATTCGTCGAAACTTTACCTTGCATCTTTCTGGAACTCCATTTAAAGCATTGGCAAAGGGAGATTTTACAGAGGTGCAAATCTACAACTGGTCTTACGCTGATGAGCAGGCAGCTAAAACAACTTGGTCGCCTGAGCAAGAAGAGGAAAATCCATATGAAAGCTTACCTCAGTTAAATCTCTTTACCTATCAAATGTCTCAGATGATTGGTGAGGAGTTAGAAAAAGGTGCTCAACTAGATGGCGAAAATATCGACTATGCTTTTGACTTGAGTGAATTTTTCGCTACAGATGATAAAGGGAAATTTATCCATGAGCAAGATGTTAGAAACTGGTTAGATACTCTATCAAACAATGAAAAGTATCCATTTTCAACCAAAGAACTCCGGAACGAACTCAAGCATACTTTTTGGCTATTAGAACGTGTAGCTTCAGCTAAGGCCCTAAAAGCATTACTAGAGGAACATCCCATCTATGAGAACTACGAAATTGTTCTAGCTGCTGGTGACGGGCGTATGTCCGAAGAAGATGATAAGGTCAAACTCAAATCCTTAGACTTGGTTAGAAAAGCGATAGCAGAGAATGACAAAACCATTACCCTCTCCGTCGGTCAGTTGACGACAGGTGTGACGATTCCTGAATGGACAGGCGTATTGATGTTATCAAACTTGAAATCACCTGCTCTTTATATGCAAGCTGCCTTCCGTGCTCAAAATCCATACTCATGGAGCGATAGCAAAGGAAATCACTTCCGCAAAGAAAAATCCTATGTATTTGACTTTGCGCCAGAAAGAACTCTGATTCTCTTTGATGAGTTTGCGAATAACTTATCACTTGCAACTGTAGGAGGTGGTGGAACTTCCGCAACTCGCGAAGATAACATCAGAGAACTCTTAAATTTCTTCCCTGTCATAGCAGAAGACCGTGCTGGTAAGATGGTTGAAATTGATGCTAAGGCAGTTCTGACTATACCACGTCAGATAAAAGCTAGAGAAGTCCTCAAACGAGGATTTATGTCCAATCTCCTTTTTGATAATATCAGTGGAATTTTCCAAGCTAGTCAAATAGTTCTAGACATTTTAAATGAACTACCAATTGAAAAGGAAGGGAAAATACAAACACCATCTAATCTACTAGACTTTTCAGATGTTAAAGTAGATGATGAGGGCAATGCAGTTGTTGACCATGAAATAGTGGTTAATCAACAAACGCGACTTTTTGGTGAAAAAATTTATGGACTTGGTGAGTCTGTTGCTGAATTAGTCACAAAAGATGAGGAACGAACTCAAAAACAGCTGGTCAATGACTTGAGCCAGACAGTTTCTTCGGTAATTGTAGAAGAATTGAAAGCAGGATATGATCTGAAAACCCGTGAAACAGACCACATCAAGAAACAAATTGCAGTAACATTTGAGAATGAAGTTCGAAAAAATGAGATAGAACGCAAAATTACTGAAGCTCATATCAAGGAAGAGTTGCAGCAACAGCTCAAGGAAGTAAATGATAAGGATCAGAAAGATAAGATTCAAGAAGATTTTGAAAGACGAATAGAAGAAAATAATCTCATTCACAAAGAAAAACTAGAACAAACACTCAAAAAAGAAGTGGAAAAAATGCCTGAGAAGTTTATCGAACAGGTTGAGATCAAACGTGTTGAACAGTTGAAACAATCAGCTCAAGATGAGATTCGGGACCATCTGCGAGGATTTGCAAGAACAATTCCAAGTTTTATCATGGCCTATGGTGATCAATCTCTAACACTTGATAATTTTGACACCTTTGTCCCCGAGCATGTCTTCTTTGAAGTGACTGGTATTACGATTGACCAATTTCGTTATCTAAGAGATGGTGGACAAGATTTTGCAGGACATCTCTTTGATCGAGCAACATTCGATGAGGCCATTCAAGAATTTCTTCGCAAGAAAGAGGAGTTGGCGGATTATTTTAAAGATCAAAAAGAAGATATTTTCGACTATATTCCACCTCAAAAAACCAATCAGATTTTCACTCCTAAACGAGTAGTGAAAAGAATGGTAGATAATCTTGAAAAAGAAAATCCAGGAATCTTTAATGATCCATCTAAGACATTTATTGATTTATACATGAAATCAGGCCTCTATATTGCAGAACTTGTTAAAAGACTTTATAATAGCAATGGCTTAAACGATGCATTTCCAAATCCTGAAAAACGCTTAAAACATATCTTAGAAAATCAAGTTTATGGATTTGCACCGTCTGAAATTATCTATAACATTTCCACTAATTTTATCTTTGGAAATCTCTCTCAAGATATCAGTAGAAAGAATTTTGTTTTAGAAGATACCATTCCAGCTGCCAAAGAAGAACGCATCCAAGAATTGGTGGATAAATACTTTGGATAGGATAATTGTAATTAAAACTTATGAACTGAACAAAGATTTTTTGTCTCTAAAACATGAAGTGAATAGAAAAAGAGGTCAAATCAAAATGTACTGACCCAAAAAAGTTAGACAATTAATTTATTCAAAGGATTTAGTTCTGTATTACACAGGGCTAAGTCCTTTTTAGTTTATTTTTAAATTAGGGTTTTATTGGTTATTAATTATTTAAGAAACTAAGAAGATAATTATGATAACAAAATCATTTAATTTGTTGGATGTTCAATTTAAGATTACTTATCTTAAGGTTCCAATGTTTGTAAATCAAAATTCAATTTATTTTATATGATATAATCAGTATATAGAATAAAAAATAGTAGTATAAAAGGAGGTAATGTGTGAATATGGGTATATTAGAAAGATATGAATTAACAATATCTAGTAATGAGATTAAGTCAACGGATAGTCGATTTACAATGGATAATTTAACTTTAGGGGATGATTACAAAATTATAGATGTTAAATTTGAAACAGCAGACGGACAAATCATTAACAGGAGGTTAAAAAAATTTGAAAGAAAAATATCTAATCAAACTTTACCTCGTTTAACTTGTCAAATATTTGAAAAACAATTACTTGCACTTTCAGAGGAAGAACGGAAGAAATTTCCAATATGTCAATATAGGCCATCAGAAGACATGATTCAGGGAATTTTTTCTAGTATTGAAGATTTCAAAGAATATAGAAATACACTTGAATACTTAACCTATAAATGTAAGGATGGCGAATCTTTAGTTTTTTACTGTTGGAACATATTTTCAACTCTAATATTTGTAAAGGAATGTTTAAACAGATTTGGTACTGAAGGTGATAAATTTATTTTAGTTTATAAAAATAAAGATGGAGAGAATGAAGTTATGGAGTCTAATTCACAAACAATGGCTATAGAAGAACATATAAGGAGTTATTCCGATCTTTTATTATCTTCAAAAAACATAGTATTTCGAGGAGCACCGGGAACTGGTAAAACCTACCTTTCTAAACAGATTGCAGCAAATATTGTTTCTAACGGTAGAACTAGTGATATTAATAGCCTTTCACAGAATGAAATCAATCAAATTGATTTTGTTCAATTCCATCCTTCATATGATTATACTGATTTTATTGAAGGATTTCGTCCTTCAGAGGCAGAGAATAATCAAATTGGCTTTACTCTAAAGCCTGGAATATTTAAAGAATTTATCGAAAAAGCCCAAAAATTTGAAACTGCAGATCGTCAAGATAACTTTGCTCAGGCATGGGGGAAATTTTTTCAAGCAGTTACTGAAGCGATGGAAACCTCACAAGGGTATAATGGATTAAAAACATTGACTGGTAAGCCAATGGGGAATATAGTTTCTTATGATAACAATGGTGTACAAGGCATCTTCAAAAAAGGTAGCACTCAATATCTTAATTATAACCAAATATATAATGTTTACAGAGGTTTACCAGGTGTACCAGAAGGAGGATTTGACAATTATAGAAAAGCAGTTGTTAAACACTTGAAAGAAAAGTTTGGACTTGAAGATTATATTGTTGGTGAAGTTAAGAACGATAAAGATAAGTTTGTCTTTATCATTGACGAGATAAACCGTGGTGAAATTTCAAAGATTTTTGGAGAGCTCTTCTTTTCTATAGATCCAGACTATCGTGGAATTAAAGGAGCAGTAAGCACACCTTATAATTCTGAGGAAAAGTTATATATACCTGAAAATGTTTATATTATAGGGACAATGAATGATATAGACCGTTCAGTTGAAACATTTGATTTTGCAATGAGACGTAGATTTACTTTTGTGGAAATTACAGCAGATAATTCTGCTCAAAATATGGGTCTTAATGAAGAAACAAAAGAAATAATGCATCGATTGAATAATGCAATTGTTGATCAAGGACATTTAACTCAAGATTATCAGATTGGTGCTAGTTATTTTAAGACTCTTGATGAAGGCACGCTATCAATAAAAAATCTTAGGGATTATAAGTTAAAACCACTATTAAATGATTATTTCCGTGGTGAAAGATTAGCTAATGATAAGATGAGAGCCTTGGAAAACGCTTATTTTGGAACTAGTGAGGACTAGTTTATGCTTAAAATAAGTGATAACGCAGAGATTGACCAAAATAATGTAGGTCATTCGATTATTAATGAACTAGCAAATAAATCTTTGTCTACTTTAGATCAGGAAAGATTTATAATTTTCCCACCATTACTAAAGGATTCGGATGATTTGGATGAGGATAATTGCATATTTAAGACGTTTAATGGTAAAACTAGGACTTGTAATATAGTAGGATTTTTGAGCGATGGCGAGAATGAAATCCATATTCAAAGTCGGTTTTTTGAATCGCAAGATGAGGATTATTTTTTAAATTATATGTTACAAAAAGTGCTTCACTATAATGTAACGATTAATGAAATTTCATCATCTGACAATCATTCTTATTATGATTTATTAGTGTATTTGTTCCCTTATTATTTAGAGGAGGCTATGAGAAAAGGTTTCTATAAGGAATATGTTTATCATTCCCATAATGATAGTAATGTTCGAGGTCAGATGGATATCAACAGACATATTAGGCAGAATGTGCCTTTTGTTGGAAATATTGCATACAATACTCGGGAGTATTCGTTCGACAATAAATTAAATCAATTGATTCGACATACCATTGAAAAAATTGAAGTTACAAGACCTTTTTTACTAAATGAAAGTTCAACTATTCGTAATAATGTTAAGAGGATAAAAGAATTGACCCCAAGTTATTCTCATTATGATTTAGAAAATGTGTTGTTTGAGAATAAATTTAATATTATTAAACATGGATTCTATGAAGAATACACTCAGTTGCAGACTCTATGCCTTCAAATATTGACTGATGAAAGGATTGGCTTCGGAGCTAACGAGCAGAAAGTACATGGAATCATTATAGATATTGCTTGGTTGTGGGAAGAGTATCTAAACTTATTAATAAAAGATCGCTTTTATCATCCTCAAAATAAAGTAGGTACTATGCCTCACTATTATTTCAATAATAGTAACGGAAAAATTTATCCAGACTTCATAGGGAAAACACCAGATAATCGTGTAGTTGCAGATGCAAAATATAAACCTCAAAATAATATTAAAAACAACGACTACTCTCAGATTTTATCCTACATGTTTCGATTTAATTGTAAGCAAGCATATTTTTTACATCCTTCAAAAGAGGAACAGCATATAATACTTTATTTAATGGAGGGAGTAAGTGCTGAAGCACCTCCTACAAAAAAGATAGATGTACGAGTAGAAAAAATTGGACTTAAAATTCCAAAAGCTACTAGATACGAAGAATTTGTTGAGAAAATTAAAAAGACCGAAAAACAATTTTTGGATAAATTAAACATTTAAACACTCAGTTTCTTTACCTACAATTTTGTTTTATTAACAAATATAATAAGGATAAAATTATTTGCTTAAAAGAGTTTTACTCATAGAAATTTAAGAAGTGATCAAGGCTATTTTTTGAAAATAAAAACGAAGTATTTATTAATAGAAAACGAAAATTTAATATAAAAAAACCTCACCAGAAAAATTCTGGTGAGGTTTTTTGGTGGAGAATCCATCAATTTTTGATTGATTTTTAACCTTTTTTAAGAACGGAAAATGCTGTTAAAACAACTTTTTCACTTCAAATTAAATTACTCCCACTCAATCGTAGCCGGCGGTTTGCTCGTGATGTCATAGACGACGCGGTTGACGTGCGCTACTTCGTTCACGATACGGGCGCTGATCGTTTGTAGCACTTCCCACGGGATGCGAGCGAAGTCACTGGTCATGCCGTCGATACTGGTTACGGCACGGATACCAATCGTGTAGTCGTACGTTCTGCCGTCCCCCATTACCCCAACGCTGCGGATGCCTGGAAGAACCGTGAAGTATTGCCATACGTCGCGTTCAAGGCCGTTTTTGGCAATTTCTTCGCGTAAGATGGCGTCTGATTCGCGGACGATTTCAAGTTTTTCTTCGGTCACTTCTCCAAGCACACGGATTCCAAGTCCTGGTCCTGGGAATGGTTGGCGCCATACGATTGAGTCTGGCATGCCAAGCGCCGTTCCAAGAGCGCGCACTTCGTCTTTGAAGAGCGTGTTGAGCGGTTCGATCAGCTCGAACTGCATGTCCTCTGGAAGTCCCCCTACGTTATGGTGAGACTTGATGGTTTGAGCTGTTTTCGTTCCAGATTCAATGATGTCTGTGTAAAGCGTTCCTTGCGCAAGGAAATCCACGTCCGTGAGTTTTACCGCTTCGTCGTCGAATACGTACACGAACTCATTTCCGATGATTTTACGTTTTTGTTCAGGGTCGCTCACGCCTTTTAGTTTCGATAGGAAACGTTCCTGAGCGTTCACGCGGATAATATTGAGGCCAAATTTACCAGAAAGGCTCTCCATCACTTGGTCGCCTTCTCCTTTACGAAGCAATCCGTGGTCTACGAAAATACAGATGAGTTGGTCGCCGATTGCTTTTTGCAAGAGAACCCCAACCACACTAGAGTCTACTCCGCCAGAGAGACCAAGTAAGACTTTCTTATGGCCCACTTTTTCGCGAATTTTCGCAATTTCCATTTCAATAAAGCTATCCATTGACCAGTCGCCTGTTGCCCCACAAATATCGAACACGAAATTACGAAGCATTTCGTTTCCATGAATACTGTGGCGAACTTCTGGGTGGAACTGTACGCCGTAGATGCGACGTTCTTGATTTTCAAAAGCCGCAAATGGCGTGTGCGCATTCGAAGCCGTCACGCTGAAGCCTTCAGGAATCGCTGTAATACGGTCGCCGTGGCTCATGAGTACCTCTTCCTCTTCAGCTAACCCTTTGAAAATGCCTGAAGTCGTGTTAAAAACATCGACTTTCGCAGAACCATATTCACGCGTTGTAGACGATTCTACCTTCCCACCGAACAGATGCGTTGTCAGTTGCATCCCGTAGCAAATCCCAAGCACTGGAATTCCCAATTCAAAGATTGCAGGATCCACGGTAAAAGCATCCTCGGCATAAACGCTATGTGGTCCCCCTGAGAAAATAATCCCTTTTACGTTGCCATGTGCCTTAATTTCTTCGGCTGTAATGTCGTTGTGTAGCAACTCGCTGAACACACCGAATTCACGAATACGGCGCGTAATCAACTGGTTGTACTGACTACCGAAGTCGAGCACGATAATCTTTTCTAATGAAGTGGTTTGAGCTGTCATAAGAGGCCTCCTTAGTTTTAGTTCTTTTTCATTGTAACAGAAAAGCCCGAAAATTACTTAAAAAAATAGAATTTTTTGTTCGGATTTTTTGAGCCAGTTTTCCGCGCCACACCAAGCTTTCATTCGGATATATAAATTAGTATATAGAGTGTACACTCGCTACTCTCTCCTGCCAAAAACATTGTCACATCAACGTTTCTAACTGTTGACACTCCGCTTAAAAATTGTGTTTTTAATTTTTGAAAAGTAGCATATATGCTACAGTAGCAAATATGCTACTTTTTGATTTTTTAAAAGAGGAAAAGGGCTTACCGTTTCTTATCGTATATGCTAAACTGTGCACGTCATCGGTAAGTCCCATGACAAAACCTTCTTAGTTCTTTCGATGTTGTTTATAGACCACATATGAAACTTCACTAAGGAGGCTTGTTTTCTATTATCAGACTGCGAAGCTTTTTGATTCGTGACCAATCCAGGGCAGCATTAAAAAAACAAAAAACAGTAAATCCTTTTTTGATTTACTGTTTCTTGTTAATGATTTTTTATCCTATTTTTCTTTCACATATTCCTGAATGGCATCGCATATATACTGTGCTGTTCCATCACCGAATTGATCTAAGTTGTTTTTAAATTCTGCATTTTGAACATATCCATACCCAATGTTTGAAAATACATCGATTGGGCATTCGAACGAGTATTTGCAAATATGTTTATGAAGTTTCTCTGCTAAATCTACATTTTCTTTAGATGTTGCGCTCATTTCATTTGATCTATTTTCAGAGAAAGCGAAGAATATTTCGTTAAAACCATCCGTCAATTCTTGTTCCTTTCCCTTTTGTTTTTCAATGGCTTCTTCAATAACTTCCTTCCCGTACATATCGATTGCAGCTTGCTTGTATTTTTGATTATCTTGGTATGTGAACCCATTAAATTTTTCTTTTGTTGACATTGTAATTTTCCTTTCTTCATAATCAATCGTTTTTCGTAATGTTTCCATCAATGTTAAGAGTCTCTCGTTTTCCTTTTGCATTAAGGTCAACTGTCTTTTCAAGTGAGTTAGTATTTCGGTATCATCTTTTGCCATTAGTGATTTAATTTTTTTAAGTGGAAATCCTAAATATTTGTAAAAAAGTATGGTTTGCAAGCATGCCATATCTTCTTCTGTGTAACACCTATATCCATTCTCTGATTTCTGGGGAGATAATAACCCAATCTCATCATAATGGTGCAACATTCGTACCGACACACCACTAATCTCACTTGCTTTTTTTATCATGTACATGTATCTACCTCCTAACAATTTACATTCTAAACCATGACACAATGTTATAGTCAACACTTTTTACAAAATATTTTTTTAATTATAATGCAATGCCCTTTATAGCTTATCTTTAGATGTTTCTTTCCAACTTACACAATAGATAGTCCAATGGTATTTTACTAACCTGTATACATGATTCACACATTTTTTGATTATGCTCAACTATTGCCATTCATACATTCTACTGTTACCTGTCCTCTTAGATTACTTTTCTTTTATATTTTGGAACAAAAACGTTAGGTTCCTTACTTTTCCATTTCGTATATGCTAAACTATGTACGTCATCGGCAACTCCCATGACAAAACCTCCTTAGTTCTTTCGATGTCGTTTGCAGACCACATACGAAACTTCACTAAGGAGGCTTATTTCTTTATTACACTGCTAAAGCTTTTTGGATTGCCAATCTGCTTTGTGGGACCTTAAACCAATTCTTCAATAGATAGATTTAAATCTGAAAGTTAACTTTTTTTCATCAATAGAAGTCATTCGGGATTGGGCGGAGGAGATGCTAGAGTAGTGTTGATTCACTCTACCTTGAAGAGAATTCTATTAAAAGCAAGAGTTTACCAATAAAACATTAGTAAACTCTTGCTTGATTTATTCTATCATAAAAGGGGGAGTTATTTGTTATTCTGTGACATCATCCCAGAGGGGGGAGGAATAATCCGGGGTTTCCCCTATCTTTACTTTGAATTGATTAGATTTTACAAAATGTTCTAATTTTTCCAAAAAAGCTATTTTTGCATCTTCAAAACTAGTAAACTCTATCGTATTCCCAATAACATATGATCTATCATCTCGACCATTAATCATAAATATACCATCTTTATAGAATAAGTGAAATGCCCATGGAAGACGTTTAGTTTCGTCAAACAGAACATAATGTAAGCTCTCAAAATGACGTTTTTTAATTTCTTGTTCAACTATGCATTTCATATTCTTAATATCAATCATCGATTTTATCCCATAATGGAGAGGAGTATTCAGGAACCTCTCCACTTTTTATAGAAGCTCTATTTATTTTCACAGTGAGGTCTAGTTTCTCTATAAATTTATTTTTTGCATCCTTAAAATTATCAAATTCCAATTTTTTGTTATAACTTGCTCGATCCATTGTGGCGTAGACAAAATAATGTTCACTAATAGAATCAAACTCAATTCGAACTTCCCATTCACTTGGTCTATGATCGTTGAAAATGGAATATCTTAAACTTTCATATCCTAAATCTCGAATGGCTAATGAAAGTTCAGAACGTTCTTTAACTTCGTCTCTCATCTTCTAGTGCTCCTCTTTTTCATCCCATAATGGTGATGGATAATATGGAGAAAATCCAACTTTAATTCCTTTCTTAGTCGATTCTACAAAGTTCTCTAATTTACTTATAAAAGCAGTCTTCGCCTCTTCAAAACTAGTAAACTCTATCGTATTCCCCATCACATATGATCTATCATCTCGACCATTAATCAAAAATTTACCATCTTTATAAAATAAGTGAAATGCCCATGGTAACCGTTTGTTTTCATCGAATAAAACATAATGTATACTTTCAAGTTTCTTTTCTTTAATTTCCTTTTCTACATCTTGTTTCATAAATTTAAAATCTAATATATCTTTCATTTTATTACCTCTTTTAAAAATCCTAATTTTTCATAAATGTCTATCGATAATTTAAATTGAATTTGTATTCCTCCGCCTTGACCAAATATTTTAGCAATTTGACCTTGCTTAATATCAGCTAAATCTTCAAGGGACAGATTAAAATCTGAAAGTTTACTTTTAATTGCATCCTGCATTTCTAGCGATGCTTCATTATATGCTTTTAAAATATTTTCCTTTGTAATATCCTTCACTACTTCATACTGATGGTATTCTTGATATCCCTCAGGATAAGGCAAGCCTCTAGTGTTAAATGCTAATTTCTCTCCGTTATTAACTGGACTGGTGAAGCGTCCACCATTTGATCCAAAACGGTCAAGCACTTGTCCGGCTTTTAAATTAGCCAGCTCTGTAATGGGGGTTCCAGCACTATCTACAACAAAGCCATCTGTTCCTTTTGGTGGCCATTTGATGTGACCCTGTGCATCCACAAAAGATCTTGATCGAACCGGAATTTGTTTACCTTCAAAATAATCTGCTGAAAGATAAGCTGTTTTCCCATTTGGCATACTTATGCGCTCTGGAAAATACTTCCCTTGTTGAGCATATTCTTGTCGTAAATAATTATCAAACTTCGAACTTTCTCTCGCTGTCTTACTTAATTTTATATTCTCCATTACTCGGTTTTTCACTTCAAGTGCTGATTCAACTTTTGGCGCAGTCTTTCCATTCAAACTAAAGTTCTTAACTGCTTTAGAAGCATAGTATCCACCAATAAAGTTTCCTAACAAGTTCATCAACTGTGCGGTTTCTTCGTTTCCACCAAGAAGCTTTGTACCATGGTAGGCTGCTTGACCTGTTGCTAAACCTCCGACTGTTCCCCAGAAGAACTGCGAGAGTCCTTGGGCAATACTTTTTGTCTTCGCAATCGGTATGAACACCCCTGTTGTTAAGGTGAAGACTTGTCCAAATCCGTGGTATAGCTCGCCATTTCCTAAGAAAATGGTATCTCGAATCAGATTCATCGCAAAGGATTTTCCATCTCCAGACAATCCATAATAAATATTCCATCCAGCTTCGATAGAATTCGAAGCCCCATACATGAACATGCCAACTCCCGCAATCTTAAGCATCGGTGCCACAATCGGCAAGGCAGTCCCTCCGGACATGGCTAGCGCCGAGAAACCGGCTAGAACCGTCAAGACACCAAATACAAGATTCATGAGCCCTTGCTTGGTTCGTTCTTCTGCGTATACACGCACTTTTTCCCGATCTTGCGCCGCTTGAATCTGAGGCATATGATCGTTCAAATAGATTGCAGATTGTTGCACAGCCAACATGAATCGATTCATTGACGGCAACTGACGAAAGTCTCCTACTTGATAACTTCTCATACTGCGGTCTCTACTTGAATGCTCTGCCAATAAACTCTTTGTTGCTGCTAGCAATTCCTTAAACGCCTGCAAATCTTGGCGAGCATGCATCTCTTCATATTGTGTAATAGATTCGTCTAGATGCTTAATATCCTTCATCAGCTTCTCATACGTGAATTTCGTCTTTGTATGACTAGTTCCTTGGTAATTCACTAACCCCGCGACTCTGAGCTTGGCAGTTGTTAACTGCTCCAACTGTTGTTCGAATCGTTGCTTAGATTTTCCTAAGTCCGAGTGAAGACCCTTGTAGACATCTTCAGGCAATGCCGCATGGTTATGCGTATCAATTTGATAGTAGCCATCTTTATACAGTAAGAAACTTGTGATATACTCATTCATTAACAGCGTCAGCGTCTGTATGAATGTTCCATGAACTTCTGTCATATAGCTCTTCGCACTCGTCATCGCTTTCCCTTGAAGCTCACTCTGGTTTGCGAGGAGGGCAATCGACTCTTGTAGATTTTTTAGTGATTCTCCCCATTGTTGGATGGTTTGATTCGTTTGGCCCTGCATGGAGGTAATGTCGTTAAATTTTACGTAATAACTCATTTATCGTCCTCCTAGCAGAGTTAGTCCCGACAAAACATGCCCTAGTCCTTGGTCTGTCTGTTTAAGCTCTTGTCCTGTTTCCGCAAACTGAGCAATATCTTTTTCTAACAGCGCATTATAGTTCACTACTAATTGATATAATTCTTCAAATTGCTCCTGATAAAGATCCAGAACTGCAGATTTGGATGTTTTTTGTAGGTTTGGTTTATTTACACTCACTAAGCTATTTTTTGAATTAGAAAGAGATAGAATATGCATTCCAAAAATAACTTCTGATAATTGAATCGTTTCGTACATATTTCTCCTCCCTTAATTTAATAACTTTTCAATAAAATTCCCAAGATTGTTAATTTGCGCTTGGCACCAACCAATGAAGCCCTGTTGGTCTAATTTTTGATTTTCTAGACGTGTAATCTCATCACAAATCGCATCGTGAAACGCATCTAGTTCTCGTTGGCAAGCACTAAAATCCTGCCTGAACCCCTCCCATTGATGCCCAAAGTTTTCCTTTTGCTGGCCATTCCATTGGGGTTGGTCATCTTGAACCATCACAGAAATCTTAATCTCATGGATTTCGCTTCGGATGTTCCCAACAGATTGTTTGGCTGAACGGAGTTTTGCCAACTTGGCATCAATCGAACTTATCGTTGCGGTAGCTTTGGAAATACTATTATAATGGGAGCTGACTTGGCCTTGAAGGTCCTCAATTTCGCGGTAGTCAATTTTCCCCATAAATTATCCTCCAATACCATTAGATTCTTTTAATGCGGCTACATTCCCTTTTGGAATATCTGTTTGCTGCAACATCGCTTCGATATTCTCTAACATGATTTCATTGTCATCATCTGTGTATCCTTCTTGAACCACCTTAAAGATATCTTCCTGATTGAAATAGATTAAGCTGTCTCCAACCATTCCTTCTGGATAAAGGCAAGCACCATAATCGAAACGATACACTTGTCCTTTTACAGGCAATGCAATTAACCGAGCAATAATCATCATTTTCTTGACGTTCCCTTTTAGAATAACTACACTCCCCAAAGGTAACATTTTAGCTTCTGACATTCTTTAACCTCCCTGAATATAACAAACTTTTTTATTATTTCTTTGCATGATTTTCTTTATTATAGCATAAGCACATTCACTAATTCATCCGTATTCCCCGCTATAATTCTCAAAATACACAAAAATAATTCATTGAAATAATCTTATCTCTTAGATTTACAATATACTTAAGTATAACATCATATATTTGTTGTAAATCGTATTAATATAGTTCTTCCTCAATTGACTGATTTTGCTTAATTATATACTTAATAAGACTACCGCTTTTTGCCCCCTAATGAATCTCTATAAAAAACACTTTATCTTAAAAAAGTTTTTAATTACAATTTTTGTATCAAAAATGATACATTTGCAATTTTGGTTAATTCCAAAACCAATAAAGATCTATCGTTATGGTATAAATACAATAATCTAATCATCGCTTGATAAGTTATAAAAAAGAAGGAATTAAACAGATCGCTTAATCCCTTCCTTGTTGTCTTGCTAATTTAAAGTAAAAGTCGCTTCGGTATTTGGACCTGCGCTTGAGACTACATAGTCACTAAATTCATTATCTCCGAAACAGTCATTCACAAATCGTACATAGTATCTAATTAGTTGATGTGTTTGCGAAAGTTTTGCTTTCAATGTAGAGATTGCGCTAGCTTGCATTCTTTCCGCCTCCTCTATTCTTCTATACTCATTAATTGTACAAATTCATAACCTTCTGCATCAACAATATAGCCTTCGTTTGGACGTGGAGATTTTTCGTTTGAGATATACGGGAAGCGAACATATTCTTGGTCGCTGATACGCATTCCCATGAACACCTGTGTCGTCAATTGTCTGTGTAAAGTGACAAGCGTTGAGTAATTCGTCATTAAGTCTTTATAGTTCCCTACAAACACTGGCGTAATGCCGTACTTAGGTCCTTCTAACAGAAGCTCTTTGAACTGATTTTCTGTAATATTGAGACTTTGACCAAGGATTTGGATGTCCGGAATGATAATGAGTGATTGCGTATACTCGCCAGGTTGCGTCATCCGTTCCTTCAAGTTGTCTAAGATGATATTCATCCCTTCTTTAGCGCTCAGTGTATCACTGAAACGATGCGCTTCCTTAAATTGATCTAATGGTACTAATCCTAATGGATCCACAATCACCACTTGAACAGGAGTCGTATATTGTTTCAACTGGTAAGCTAATACTTTGTAGAACTGAGTAACACTTCGAACATTATCGCTAACTAAGGAGATGGCTTTATCTAATGTAAATGAAGCGACTTCGACCATTTCTCTCGTTAACCCGAGTAATACTTGATGGTTTCGTTCTGATCGGTCTACTTGCGCTTCCACCATTTCTGGTGTCACCACTTCTGGCAACATTGGAATTGGTTGTGGTAATGCCCCTGTCCAACACTGTGACATCTCCTGTGCTTCTGCTTTCACTTGCTGAATCATGGATGAATTATCTTCCACAGCATAAGGCACACACACTTGGAATGAAACGACTGTATCTTGCTTCATTAATCCGCGTCCACGGATATCCAAAAGCACTTGGTCTGTACGCCCAACAATACTTGTAACATCGCTCTGTTCGAATAAGTAAAGCGCAATTTTTGTTTTAAAGTTTGCTTGTAATTGTACACGCATAGCATTGAAACGAGACATCGTTGTGATGAGGTAGATTCCTAGAGAGGCTCCCTCACGCGCTAGAATATTAACTGTTTCGTTAAAGGCTTCGCTGAAAGTAGCGTCACTCACACCATCAAAACTATCGATTGCAATAAATAGCGAAGGGAATGGTGTTACGGCATCTCTGTTGTATTGTTGCATATTACTTGAACGTGCTTCACTAAGAGCTGCCTTTCGTACCTTCACTTCTTTTTGAAGGCGTCGTAATGACTTCATCACTTTCTCATTATCATCTGCTGTAAAGTAGTCCGCCACATGTGGAAAATCCACTAAAGAAATTAATCCACTCGTTCCAAAGTCATATAAATAGATATGCGATTGCTCTGGCGTTGTTTTACGCATTACATCAATCAATGCATTTTGAATAAAGGTAGATTTCCCATATCCTGGACTTCCAACGACCAGAATATGACCACAATCGTTGAAGTCAACTGTCAACGGTAATTGCGCTTGTTGTTCCGGAATATCTTGATATCCCAATAAAAACTCAGGGTGTTTATTTTCACCCCAATAATGTTTAAATTGAATATCTTGGATATCTTCCGCCGCAATTCTCTCTTTTAACGGTGGAAGCCACGGACTTGCGACCTTTGGAAGATGTAGCGATTCGAATACACGTTTTGCTTCTTGAACGACCGCATCCAATTGTGTTGGCAATCGTTTCTGATTCCCACTATCATCTAATCCACTTAAGTCTTTATTGATCGCTTCATACTGGCCATTATCTTTAATGGCATACACTGTCGTATCTCGATGTGTAGAACGTACCGCTTCTGGTTCATAATCGGCTCCACTCCATGCACTTTGGAATAATTCATAGATTTCGTTATTTCCAACTTGTAAGTATCCACGACCTGTCTGTGTAATTTCTGCAGCATCTGGCGTTTTAATAATTTCACGCGAATCGGCTACATCTTGTACTTTCAACGCAATCTTAAACTTCGAGTTAGACCAGATCTGGTCATCCACAACTCCGCTTGGTTTTTGAGTCGCTAAGATTAAGTGGATTCCGAGCGAACGTCCGATACGCGCTGCAGATACTAACTCTTTCATGAAGTCCGGTTGGTTCGTTTTCAATTCTGCAAACTCATCCGAAATCAAGAATAAATGAGGCATTGGCTCAGTGGCTACACCCTCTTTAAATAATTTCATGTACTGATGAATATGGTTTACATCATATTCTGCAAATAATCTTTGACGTTTCTTCAATTCTGCTTGAATAGACACTAGGGCACGATTGGCTTGCGCCACATCTAGGTTGGTAATCGCTCCAACTAAGTGCGGTAGGTCCGCAAATAGGTTCGCCATCCCCCCACCTTTGTAGTCAATCAACAGAAATGCCACTTCATATGGATGGAAATTCACCGCTAATGAAGCAATATATGACTGCAAGGTTTCAGATTTCCCAGAACCTGTTGTCCCTGCCATTAGTCCGTGAGGTCCATGCGCTTTTTCATGTAAATTCAACATTAATAATTCATCACGGCCACGTAGCCCTAATGGTACTGCCATCGTTTGATACGTATCATTCGTTGCCCAACGATGGTTCATATCTAATGCTTCTACAGAATCAACACCATACATCTCTAGGAATGTAACGCTATCTGGAATCGCGTTACGTAATGTTTGAACATGCGTCACTTGAGCCAAGTCTCTTGCAAATTGTTCTTTGGCTTCAGTAGATAGCTTCTCAAACGTCACAAATGGTTTATCCATATATTCGCCATTATGGAGTCGTAATGTTCCTTGACGGTTTCCTTTAAAATCCACAACAGTATTTACATGTTCTGGTAGGCTTTCAATCACATCTTCTACAAAAAGATAGCTAATTCCAAGGTGTGATAAATCTTCGTTAATAAACTCCATAATATTATGGTCTAGCATCAGAGACAAATCCGTAATCACGAATACGTAATGAGGAGTAAAGGTGAGTTGTTTGTTACTTCCTGCTTGTTCAGCCGCTTGTTTACGTTCTTTGATCATTTGATAGAGCGACGTTAACAATTGATCGCGACTCCGTTGATGATACACAAAACTACGGCAATTGAACTGCTGAAGTTTCATATGCGGTAACCAACGACTCCATTCCCACAATGGAAGTTCTTCTTCACGAAACACTGGAACAAATTGCACATCATAGTAACTATGGAAAGTAGCCAATTGCATCATCGCTTGTTGCACTTGCTCGATGACTGTTCGACGGGAACCGATATATCCTGTAGGAGCTGATAATAGATCATTAGTAATAGGTAGATTTTCCAAAAATTGATAATGAGCCACTAATTCCGTTACTTGTTCACTGATGGCTTCATTGTATTCTGTTAACTCAGATTTCTTATAATCGATTTTAAAGCTAGGAATGATTCGTCCTGTTCCTAGACGGTACGTTAGAAAATCAAAGTGATGAGGTGTCTTTTCATAGAGACGTCTATCAGTATTTTTGGCCATTTCCATGACCTGCTCCATGCTTGGATAATGATAATTCAACGCTTCTTCCTGCTCTTTAGATAAGTCATAAAGCTCTTTATATTTCTCATTCAAATACGCTTTATAGTTTTCCATCTTTTTAGCTTTCAGACGTTTATTTTGTTTTTTGTCTGAGAAGAAACTATGGACTGAGGTGATTAAAGTAATGACCGACATTCCCATCATCATAATCATCATACCGCCATTTCCTGTAAGAAAATGCGTTGCTACCGTAAGCCCAATCATCGCAAGCGGCATGATAATTAATTTTAATAGCGATTGCTTCTGCATATTATCTTCAGTTGGTGGAGCTAAGATGCTCACCACATCATCTGGCTCACGTAAAATGAAACGAGGGGAACGGTGGAAATCACTGAATTTATCTTCCCCGTTCTCTTCAAAGTCCAATTGTATTAATTCTGATTCAATAGGATGAATACTAGCTATGAGAACTCGTTGCCCATCGATTTTGACTAAATACCCACTTGATGAAAATACACTGTCTCCTTCAGTCATTTGAATGGACGCGTTCACTTTTTGTCCATTTAAGAAGATAGGTTTGGAAGATACAACTTCGTATCCAGTAGGGATTTGTCTGATTAATAACTCATCACTTTCCACGATTCGAACTGTATGAATAGCCTCTAGTCCAATCGTAATAGGCACGTTCGTCATTAATGTTTGTAACGTGTATTCAAACACAAATAATTCTGCATGTACGTCATCACTCAAAGAAATTGCATGCTTCCCGTAAGAATACGTTTCATGATTATACGTCACTAGTCCATTCTTGACGGTTAGTTTATCCGCATAAGAATTTTTAATGACAATATCATCATTCATAAATGCACCTACACGGTAGGGTCTTTCCTGTGAAATGTCGTATATCGTATCTTTCAGTTTAATTAAACAAATCATCTTACTCCTCCGTGTTAGTTTTCTTTCGTTTTTTGTTGTGTTGGTAAATATTGTTTTTTGAGTTCTTCTAACTTACCTTTATAACGATTAATTTCTTCCGTTCTTTTTTCAGAAGTTAAACTTGGATCTCGTTGGATATCATCGATTTTCTTCGTTAAACCGTACATTAATAATTGCGGGTCATCTAAATAACTCGCAATATCCATTGCTTCATCAATCTTATTCTGACCGATAAGAACCCAATAACGTAGATAGTCTTCATTCGTTTGAGTCGTAATTTTTCCTAGCGTTGTTTTTTGAGCGTCCGTTAACGGTTCTGTCATTATTACAGAGTACGCAACGATATACTTGTCTTCTGGCGATAAGCTTTTACTATCCATATTTTTAACGGAAGATACTACCTTAGAATAGTCTTTTTGGATGAAGGATAAGCGTACATTCGCAATCGTTTGCTGTTGTGGTTGAGTCACAAACATGTGATATCCTAAAAGACTGGCAAAGATTACCGATAATACTCCAAATAGAATCCCTGTTAATTTCCATGTGAATAATCTCTTACGAGGGACACGCACCATTTCTTTTGCCACGCGTTGCTTTTCATACTCCAAGTGCTCATTTAGTAAACTTACAACCTCCTCTATGGTTTCTGCAGAGAGGATACTCTCAGTAAATTTATGTCCTTTATAAAATTCGAGTTTTCCTTGTGCGAGTTCTTCATACTTTGCTTTTGTATCTAAGACAGAAATAATCATAGATTTATAATGTTTTAAGAAAGTTGCTTCCGTTATTTCTTCATAGGGAGGAACTTGACCTTTGACCCCACGGAAGATGAGTTTGGCAATCCCATTTTGAGTGAACACAAGATTATCAGGGGTTAACGAATACGTGTAGGCACTTGTTCTTAGTGCTTCATACAAGTGACCAATATTCATTAGATACCGTAGTTGTTCTTCTAAAGGAAGCTGATATACTACACCGTAATCTTGAACGGTATCTGTTTCAGCATGAAACAGATAGGCGCTTTCTGTTTCTTCAATTTGTAGAGATACTGCTTCTGGAATGCTCACTTCTAATAATGTTAAAGCCAATGCAATATTGCCTTTAAATTCTTCTTTCGTTACTTCAAGAGTTTTCAATTTCGTTCGCTCGCTTTCTATAATGTTTCAACCATCAGTTGGATTCCGTCATGTAAATAGTTCACATCTTCAATTCTTTGTAAAGCTGTTAATACAATTCCTTTTTCATGAATGCGGACACTTGGAGTATTAACCTCAAACGCTAACTGATAGGCATCCTTCACAATATTTAATAATTCCTTCATACTTATTCCTACTGGGATTCGAAGATCATATTTCCCATAGGCAAACTTTTCTAAATTCAATGTGATATTAATATAGGTATTACGCATGATGAGTTTTCCTTTTCTTCAAAAATTGATAAACCGATACACCACTAACCAAAAATCCCAAACCAATGAACGCTATCACAAACCACGATGACTCTTTTTGAGGAGGCCGTAATGTCACTCCTTTAGAAGGAGATGCTGTGCTCTGTGTAAGAAAGAATTGAGTAGTATCTATTGGATTTAATTTTTGTGGGCTTGTCGATAAAAAAAGAAGAGCATTATCTTCTGTTCCAGATAATGACTCTTCTGCCTGTTGTTTTGAAATCATTTGAGACAAAGAGGCATCAAACAGTTGTTTTAACAAAACGTCTTGTTCAAAATATGTCTTCTCTGTTACTTGTGGTGTGACAGGTACATCAACATTAATTTTTAATGACCCTGTTTCTGCCCAAACTTTGCCCGTGAGGACAACTATCATGCCAAGTGTTAACAATAGCACTCGACTGATTATTTTCATTGTCTACTCCTTTATTGTTTGATTATTTTTTCTATAAAATAACATACTACCTATAAATCCTAAAATTCCAACAAGAGAAATAATAAGAACTGAAATCCATGAGGTAGGTTGTTGATTAATAACCGTATGCAGCATTTCTTCTGCAGATATAAATGGTGTGAGATACGTTAAGAGTGGCGAAACACTACCATAGTACGTATCAAACAATTGCCCTAGTGAAATTACATAGATTACAACAAAAGCTAAACTTACTAATAAGCCATAAGCTTTTAACCATGTCATCAGTGCATGATGCATAAATATGATACTTACACCAATAACAAGGGACACACCGCAGAGTACAAATAATTGGTCTGCTGGAAGGTTCAACTTCATCCCTACCACAACACTTACAAATAGTCCGATAAGTGCTCCGATACCCGCTAACAACGCTAACGGTAGGAAGTTAACTGTAGGCTGATTTGATAGGTACTTGTTGGTTTCGAGAATTTGCCAATTACCGTGTTGTAACATATATACAAACGCTAAGGTCATTACAGCAATAATCAGCACCATTAATACGCCTGTTCTGTTATCGGTTTGTTGACGAGAATTGCTAGAAGAACGAACATCCGCAATTGAACCATCTACTGGATGTGACAAATAGTCATATACTACCGTATTAGCCGTATTTCCTGACTGAGTATTTGACATTACTTGAGTAAATTCTTTTAAGAATGAACTGTTTGATTCATACTCTTTTGCCATCACTTCATCCATTGTTGCTACGGAATTTTTATACTCAGTCCCTTTATTCTCTAGCGATTTCACATCTTCATTTAATCGATTATATTCTTGACGAATAGAGGTCGCAATTTGCTGATGATTCTTCGTGTTATCCATTAACGAACGACTAGCCTGCATTAGTGTAGCTAAATCTTTGTTAATCGCTAATCCAACATTCGTTAAATCCGTGTTATCTCGTTTTTCAGAATCTACAAAGATTGGTTTACTTTCAAGAGTTTCTTTAACTTTTTGAGTTTGTGCTACAGCCTTTGTTAATTCTGAGTTGACATCCCTCATTAATTTTTGATAGGCGTCTATATTATTTTTTAAAACCTGAACATCTGTTGATAAAGCACTTGTTTCCGTTGTAAATTCTGACGGAATCACTAATTTATCTTTTACATCATTCGTAAGAGTATTCGTTACTAAATCAACTAACACTTCATCCAGTCTATCTAACGCTAACTGTGCATATAAAGAATCCGAAGCTGGTTGTTTTGGATCTGCCTGTCTATTGGAATATAAATCAACCCCATAGACTGCCTTCACCTGTCCAGCAAACTCAAGGTATGATTTCACATCATTGAATACAGCTGAAGAAAGCTCTCCTAAAAACTGCTTAGAATCCGTAAATACTGTTCTCGTATCACTCTCTGAATAGATTCTTTGAATGGCTTGTTCGCTAGCATTTACAGTCACACTATTTTCATCTAAAGCATTTAATGAGTTGAATTTTTGCGGAGTTGCTGCTCCAGATTCTTGATACGTATTAAAAGCCTGAATAACTTTATTGGATTGTTTAATACTTTCATTGAGTTTAGAAACATTGCTCAACAATGCTTGTTTTTGAGCATCACTCAAGTGAGCAATCGATTCTTCTGTTATCACTTTAACATTCGAAGCAATTGGAGCGAACCATCCTGCGTCCGAAATCGACTCATTTTTATGTTTCAACTCATACGCAACTCTTAATTGTTTTGCAGAAGAATTGAATCCCGAAGTCACTTCAACGGATGGCCCATTCTGAGTAAATGAAACATTTTGCCCATCAATTGTTAGGCTTTGTAGGGTATAGTGACTATCCACAGTAAATACTATTTTTTTCACTTTTCCAGCGATGTCACTAATCGTCATTGCTCCAGAGATTGGTTTATTCTTGATTTCATTCTGTTTCGTATTTACAAACTCATCCTTACGACTGGTTTGAACGGTCGCACTAGGATTAACTTTTTGAACAAAATGAACAGTATTTTTCAAAAATTGCTTATCTGCTTCTGGCAGGGCCATCCGGTCAATCGTAGCATCATCATAAAGTGAGATTTGCTTTGCACTAGAAATGACTTGTTTGTCAATATTGTTACGAAGCTCTGATACCATTAAACCTAATGTCTTTTTCGTTTGATTACTATTATCTGACAACGATTCCGCTACAGCTTGTCTAATCTTTTCTTTGTAAGTAGTTGATAAATAAGTGCTAATTTCTTCATTTCTCTTTTTGATATCTGTAAGAAAATCGTTTAAGCGTTGATTTAGCTGATTAGAATTTTCTAGAATCTTTGTTAAATCTTGGCTGTTATTCAAATTTGGTAAATTTTTGGAATTAATGTCTTGCATAATCTTTAAAGGATCATTCACTGTCAAACTAGAAATTCCTTTATCATATACCGCTAATTCATTTTCACGTTTTAAAACAGACTGTGTCCAAGCGTCTTGAAGTTGCTTAATTCTAGCGATTTCTTCATCATAAGTCTTATTAACAGAAATAATTTGTGTAAAAGAAGTATTCGTATTTTGGATGACAGTATTAAAGTTCTCCATTACTTCTGTTGCATTTTTCGAAGAATTGGATAATCCTGTGAATTGTTGAGAATACTGTGTCAAAGGATTCAAAAGGGTATCTTCGAACTGACTCACTGTATCTCCTTGATTTTTAACAACTCCCATTACCTGATTCTGAGCAGTCTTTAAATTAGCAATGACACTACTAAAATAGATTCGAATCATATCCTGATTAAATGCTTGCTTCAAATCAGATACTGCTTGTTCCGCCTGCTTCACTAACACTTGCTTATCCGCATTAACTTTATATTGAAACAATGCGCGTTTTGGTGCGGTCTCTTCTAAAGAAAGTGCGTCTTGAGAAAAATGACTTGGCATTATCACCATCACCTGGTAGTTACCGTTTTCTAATCCTTTTTCTGCTGTTGAGCGAGAGACAGTTTCCACTTTATAAGGAGTTGTTTTGGCAAATGACTCAATGAGAACATTGGCCATTGACACTTGATCTCCATTGTATGTCGTTCCACTATCTTCATTCACAATGGCTATCGAAACATCATTTTTTGCAGATGAATGTTCTTGAGTGGACGATGTTCTAGAAGTGTTTTGCGGCTTTACAATCCCAGCCAGAGCTAATAACAATACTAATACTAAAAGAACCCCTGAAAATAGGAACACTTTTTTATGTTTCATAATCTTCTCCCTTATTGTTTTTTAAATAGAAAAAGGTGGGATCTTCTCCCACCTTCAAGGATAGATGGTCTATCCATTAATTTAAGCCAAATTTTTGAGATAATGCTTGGTCGTGTTCTTCCATCGCACGAGCAGCGCTTACTAATTGTAAATTGATTTGTTCTAATAATTCAGCGAATTCTCTTACTTTTGGTTTTAGTTCATTGAATTGACGATCAAACCCTTGGAAAGCTTGACCTTCCCATTCTGATGCTAATGTTTGTTGTAAACCAGTTAAGTTTGATAAGATGCTGTTCACTTCGTTTGAAGCTTTATTATATTCACGTGCACGTGTTTGTAACGTTTCTGGTGATACTCTAATTTGTCCCATAATCTTGAACTCCTTAAAATTAAATTTTTGTTACATTTATACGTCGATAGTAGCATATTCATAAATATTTAGCAATATATAAATGAATATTTCATGACGTATATCAATGTTATTTCTATTAATGTGTTTTTCCTATTTTTAAATTCGCTTTGTTTTCTTCAAACCATTTTTTATATAATTCTACAAAACGTTCTTCATCTAAATCTGTATATCCCTTGAATACTACTTTATCAATGTCTTCTTGATTAAAGTAAAAGATTTGTTCCGGATTTAATCCAACAGGATATGCAGCTCCTGAATATCCAAAAAATACAAGTTCATTATCTTGTTGTAATTGGCAACCTCTACTTAAAATCATCACTTTTTGCTGACCTTCTTTTAAATAGATAATTGAGCCAATTGGTAATACATCATTCATTATTTAACCTCCTCGATTTTTTCTTCAATAGATTTAAGCATCATAAAATTGTTCGTATAATTATAATCAACAGGAACCATGCCTAACCAAATAATAAAAAACAACAACGATAGTAGTGAAAGAGGCACCAAAAAACCTCCTTCACTCCCATTATTTGTATTCATAAATAAAAATACAAAAATAGCCACAAGTCCTATTACAAACCAATAAGAAAAATCTCTTCTTTTGCTAAACGTGAATGTTGCAGTGTATCGCTTTGCATTTTCTGGCAATCTTTCCGCAACTTTCTTCTGAGCTTGTTTGATGTAAACTTTTGCGAGTAAGTATGAAATAAATATTGTTAAAGCTACGATTCCCCATTTTAAAAGAGCTTGCTGATGAATATTATACTTTAAAAAAATATTCTCAAACATCTTAAACGTTATCGTAGTAAGCGGTTGTGTCGCCGCTACTGCCCCCACGTACTTTGGTGATGGTTTAGCTTTAAATTCAAAGTTTTGATCATGATAGCCAAACTCCACCATGTCTACACTCACTTGAGTTGGAATAATCCCAAAGCCATACACATTCGGTCTGATGGTACTCGTATCCATAAGATATTTTTTCCCTTTCGAGTCCGTTACTATTTTATGGCATGTAGACATCGAATTTTTAAAAGTTAATTTATTCATTTATTCACCATCCAAAACTATATTGTAAATATTCTATACTATTAGTTATACTTTGCCCTACATAATCAATAATATCTCTCATATACACAAAATTATTTTTATATCCTTCTTCTATCAAATACGTTACCGCAAAGCTGGACAATATTGCCCAACCAATTGGATGAGATGATATCACACTTTGAAGAGGTGATAAAACTTGCATTATCAATGGATTACTAAATAAAGTTGAAAGTCCACCCTTAATTAAATTAACTCCTATATTGGTTAATTTTGCTGTAGTTAACGTATGAACTATCGCTGTGCCTATTTTCTCCTCTAGAGAGTTTAAATACATATCAATTCCTAAAAATACAGATTTGAGTCCCGAGATTCTAAACGTAAAAGCCCTTCCTACATTGTCTCCTACGTAATACCCTAATCCTTTTGCTACATCTGCCAGAGAAATCTCTACTTCTCGAACAAATCCCTTCCCTAAGTTTTTCAACATATACTTTTCAACATCTGAAATATATTTACTAGCGTCAAAAGAAAATCCAATATTCTTAAAGGTTTGGCTATTCATAGAGAAATTAAAATACTTCAACCCTCGAGGAATTGTAATATGTAGTTGGTTTAATAAATTCTTGATTACTTCTTCTGTTGTATTCAACGCAAGATTAATACCTTTATCATTACCCCACTTCACTATTGGATATAGTTTTATCAAATTGATACCTTCATTATAAAATGCGACTTTAGGATGGCCTTCCAAATATCTTTTTAATCTTTCAAACTCGTCCTCAGACATCTTCAGCCCTTTTTTACTATTTCAGCCATTTGAGCCATAATATAATATGAAGAGTTTATCCAATGTTGATTGATTGATTCCATCCAAGTTTCTATAGCTTTTTCATTTAATAGATAACTACGACCAACTTCACTCCATGAATGAGTTGCTTCATTAATTCCCTTTTGAACCAATTGATAAAGTTCATCTACTTTAGCAAACACTGCCCTTGAGTTGCTATTAAAAGCTCTTAATTTCGCTAGTTTTTCCTCAAGCAATCGTTTGGTCTCTAGATGATTGTCTTCGATATGTTGTAAATTCCTTAAATAAGTAGCATTAGGATGCTCATTTCTAAACTCTAATGACATCAGATTTCTTGCTTGATTCGCAAAAATTTCAACGCGATTAATTTTATCCAAAAGCTCTGATTCTCGTAGATCAACCGTGTCTACTTCTTCTCGATATTTTTTAGTAAATGCTTCACAGCTTTCTTTAACAGCTTCATCCAATAACATACCTGCTTTAATCAGTGGTATTAAAATTTTTTGGGAATAATTTTTAGCAGAGTCGTAAGTAACACCTGACAAAAAAGGAGAAGACATATGGAACTGTGCCAAGGTCCTTTTTAAGTCGTTATAATGGTTATCTCTTGATTTGACAACTGAACTAACACTCTGATTTTGCCTATCAGAATCTCCAAGATACATATCAATGCTCATTCAAATCCTCCTTTTTATGATGTAATCGATCGAATTCTTCTTTTTCTAGTAAAAGCTTTTTCCGTTTGAATTCTAGTTCATTTTCAATGTCTGTTAATTGCTTTTTAACTATTTGGTTAAGCTGCTTTTGCTCCTCCATCAAGTTTTCCACTCGTTTGCTATCTCTAGACTTTTTCAAATATACCGTCATCTCTTCTAAAAATAACTGAGATTGTTTTGAAAATTCCAAAAACTCATCTTTTCGAACAGCGTTTTCTTTCGCTTCTATTTTAATCTGTTTCATTTCTGATGATAAATTTTCTTTTCTTTGACGCATTTCATCCATTTAACGTAAACTCCGTCTTTATAAATTCATTTCCAATTTTATCATCTACAGCTTTGAATTCTTTTGTTACGCTATTGAGATTTTTTGACATATCCGCAATAACCTGAGCAATCTTTTCAGATACCATTTTTTATTGATCAATCACTCGACTGGCCTCATTATTTCCTACTACAGTTGTGCGATTATCTTTCACAACGTTTGAGACATTTCTTAAATGATTGATAATCCTGTAGAAATTTTGCCTTCCCCTGATAAGTCAACTTTTATTTCAACCATAATTATTCTCCCTGCCTCAATCCAATCTACTTTTCTATCACTCACAAAATATTGTTTACAGTATACTGTATTTCCTAGAAATTTACCCATATTTTTCATATTTAATTAAAGTACAAAAAACTAGCCAATAGACATGCTACTGGCTAGTTTCTACAAATATGTTTAGTTTGGTTACTTAATTTTCTTAATCGGAATCCATCGATTCACTCTCGCACAATAGTCCTTATAGGCTTCTCCGTGCAGTTCGTAGAGCCATTTTTCATCGGTAATACGAATTACGACGGTTAATAACACCCACTGAATCGGAATCAGAATCAGCAACCACATATTATGCAGGGTTAGGGTAATCCCGATGCCGCTGAGCCACCACGAAAAGTAAATTGGATTGCGAGTGCGCGCGTAAATTCCTGTTGTCTTGAGTTCGCTAGTTTGGATACTTGTGCTAATAAACGACTTCACCCCGCTGAGCCTCGCTGCAACGACCATTAAGAGGAAGCCAATCAGATAAAACAAATCTTTAAAGCCACCCTTTAATAGTCTACTCTGGAGCACTGACTGACTCAGCAGCAAACCAGTCAAATTCAGCACAAGCATAGTTATGAATAGGTAAGGCGCTGCTCCATAAGTCGGTATTTTTTGATGTTTTTTTTGATCACTTTTTAAGTACATGTTCTCACCTCATTGTTCAAGAAACCATACTACAAGCTACAATTTTTCACCTACATTTTACCACTACTATTCCGCGTTTTAAACAGTGTTCTATAGGATTTTACAAAAAAAGAGATTCCCCCACGAATAGGAATCTCTCTTCATTTATTGAGTATTCAGTTATGTCTTTTTAGTCCTCTAACACAAAAATCTCTTCAACATTGAGCTGGAGTAACCTTGCAATCTTCATTGCAAGTTCAAGGGTAGGATTATATTTATCATTCTCAATGGCAATAATGGTCTGTCTGCTTACACCCAATGTTTTTGCCATATCCTCTTGTCGCAATCCTGCTGCTTTTCTTAGCTGTTTTATATTATTTTTCATATGCCATCACGCTTTCTGGAAAAAATACACGCCAACAGCCAATACCACGATAACAGCGACAACTGCTAGAATGACTCCTTGAACAAGTTTATTTGGTTCTTTATACTCTTCATCACCAGCAATCATATTGCGTTTCATTGCGGTTTGAGCAAATCCTTGCACACTTACAGATAAGAGCAAAATCAAGCAAGGTAGCATTTCAAGTTTGCCACCACTAACAAGTGCTTGATAGATATTAAATCCTGTCCATGCACATAAACCCAAAAGCGCTGTTTTATAGCCCCACGCCTCAGAACGCAACTGAATATCTCTGTCCATTTCATCCATCTTTTTCATGGCTTTGTTCCTCCAAATTTTCGTAATAATGTCAAGAGCTCTTTACATTTAAAATTATACTCTCCTACCTAAAAATGTCAAGAGGTTTTTACATTTTATTTTTTTGCAATGAACATAGATGTATTCCTTCTTACGATTCCCCGTACTCTTACTAAGAATCCCTTACCGCTTCACCTACAAAAACAGGGCACACATAGACTCTTTCTATAAAAAAATCGATTACGAAAAATCAAGCGGATTTTATAATCGCAGTAATGGGGGATAGCAACCAATGTGAATTACTGACTCTAGGGTAAAACCCGTAGAGTCAGTTTGAAGCTTGGTAGAGATTGAGACCTAGGCTCAATCCGGTGCCCCATTACAGTGATTATAAAAAAATCCGCAAGGATTTTAAGTAATCGATGTATAAGCATTTTTTATGAAGTTGAACTCGACCTCACAGAAATGGCGTGCGTTTCCCGAAACATCCGCACGACTCGTTCCGAGTCCCTTGCGTTGTTCCGGTCCAACGTTCCATTTCTGAGCGTTCGGTCTCGTATCCTAATATTTTTTAATCTGCACAAAATCAATATGATGTCCCACTGTTTTATGGAGGATGAAGTCGGCGCGGGTTTTCGTTGGTAAGATGTATTCCTTAAGGTTCTTCAGGTTAGTCTTCTTCCACACATCTTTCGCCATCGCAATCGCGTCCGCACGATTCCCAATCGCATATTGATAGTAATAGTTATCCGGCTGTGTTTTCGCACGGTCCATCAAGAGTTCAAAACGCTCCAAGTACCATTGCTCAATCAGCGTTGCATCGGCATCTACGAAAATCGACCAGTCGAAGAAATCACTCACGTAAATTTCACGATTGGGTGGCAGTTGCAACACATTAATCCCCTCTACAATCAAGATATCGGGCGACTCAATCGTCTGCACTTCCCCTGGAACAATATCGTAAATCTCATGCGAATACACCGGCGCATCCACGCTTGGATTTCCGGTCTTCACTTCGAGTAAGAAATGAACGAGAGCTTCCATGTCGTAACTTTCCGGGAATCCTTTACGGTCCAAGATGCCACGTTGAATTAACTCTTTTGTTGGAAGCAAGAATCCATCCGTTGTCATTAGCGCCACACGTTTACTTGGGTAGCGTTGTTGTAGCATCGTTTGCATTAAACGAGCCGTTGTACTCTTCCCGACAGCCACACTTCCTGAGACTCCGATAATAAACGGCACCGTCTTCTTCTGTTGATTCAGGAATTGTTGCTCCTCAGTATGTAATTCAATATGTTTTTTAAAATATACATCAAAATAATCCAGCATCGGCACATACACTTCTTGCACGTCCTGTAGGGAAATGCGGTCATTTAATGACGTTAAGTGCGCAAGTTCCGCGCTTGTCATCGTGAATGGATGCATGCCTTTATATTGGCTCCATTCACTTCTTTGAATCTGATAATACGTCTCGTTTTCTCTCAACGGATTCGTCTCCTTCAGTTACAGGTTTACTATTCTTGAATTGTACCATAAGTAGCACACTGTTTCTATGATTCGTTTCTTTATAATCTTAAGTTTTTCCCATGAAATCAGCATGCTTGTTTACGAAGGGGAACGAATCTAGTAGAATGTGAATTGAAAACGAAGAAAGGGATGTCGTATGAAACTACAAAAGGGAACAGGCCTCGCCAATGGAAAAATCATTTTAGCCGGTGAACATGCCGTCGTCTATCATAAACCAGCTATTGCACTACCCATTAATGCGGTGTTTGTGAAAGCCGATATCGTCACTGCACCCAAAGGCCAAACGATCGAATGCGAACTATACTCAGGGGACCTTCAAAGCATGCCCACTTCGATGGTAGGATTGCAGTTTGCGATTCAAAAAGCATTTTTACTTGCCTCTTCAAAAGAAGTCACGAGTCATGCTTTCGTTCTCTCCATCGAGTCAACGATTCCAGCGGAAAGAGGCATGGGATCCAGTGCTGCAGTAAGTGTGGCGGTCGTGCGTGCCATTTTTGATTTTTTTAATACGCCTTTATCCGATGCCACTTTATGGGACATCGTACAGGGAGCTGAAACCATTTCGCATGGCAATCCAAGCGGTGTCGATACAGCTACAACAAGCGGCACTCGTCCGGTCTTTTTCCAAAAGGAACAAGAACTTCAAACACTTGAACTAGATATGCCAGCGTATCTCGTCATCGCAGATTCAGGTGTGACCGGGAATACGAAGCAAGCGGTCCATCATGTAAGCACCCTGCAAGAACGCATCATCGACCCTACCACTAACGAAACTGGTTCAGACGCGGTTCAATCAATTGGCGCTATCGTGCAAGATACAAAGACCGCCATCGAAACCAAGGATCCTCTAAAACTCGGTCAGCTAATGAATTCTAATCACGACCGCCTTAAAAAATTAGGGGTTTCGCATGATATCATTGAAGCCCTCGTCAGTACCGCTCACGAAAATCATGCACTCGGGGCAAAAGTCACAGGTGGTGGCCTAGGCGGTTGTATGATTGCCCTTGTAGCTACAGAGAACGACGCCCTTCATTTACAAGAACAATTCATGAAAAAAGGAGCGCAAGCGGTCTGGATTCAGTCGCTCGCCAAAAAGGAGAAGAGCTAATGACCACATCGATTGGAATTACGCGTGCGCATACGAATATCGCGCTCATTAAATATTGGGGAAAAGAAAATAAGGAGCTCTTCATTCCGATGAATAGCAGCCTTTCTTTAACCCTTGAAGCCTTTTATACCGATACAAAAGTCGAACTTTCAGATGCGTTAGCTGAAGACGAGTTCTATCTTAATGGCGCCAAACAAGACGAAGCAGCAACCGCTAAAATCACGCGCTTCTTAGATTTATTCCGCGCTGAAACGGGAGACTCGCGTCGTGCTCGTGTCGAGAGCCTAAACTTTGTCCCAACTGCAGCAGGTCTTGCGAGCTCTGCTTCCGCCTTTGCGGCACTGGCAGGTGCGATGAACGAGGGTACTGGTCTTCATATGCCTGCCCAACAATTATCGACTTATGCGCGTCGTGGGAGCGGTAGCGCCACTCGTAGTCTCTTTGGCGGATTTGTCGAATGGAATAAGGGAGACTCCAACGAAAACAGTATGGCGATTCCCGTGGACGATGCCAACTTTGACATTGGGATGATTATTATCGTCGTGAGCGCGGCCGAGAAGAAGATTTCAAGTCGTGCCGGCATGGAATTGACCGTTTCGACTTCTCCATTTTACGAAGGCTGGGTTACTTCTGCGGTAACCGATTTAGCCGACATCAAGCAGGCTATCAAGGACCGCGACATTCATCGTATCGGCTCTATTGCGGAATTTAATGGCATGAAAATGCACGCTACGATGCTAGCAAGTAACCCTCCATTCTGTTATTTTGAACCGGAGAGTATTATCGCCCAACAAACAATTCGCAAGATTCGAGAAGAACGAGGCATTCCGGCCTACTTCACGATGGATGCGGGACCAAACGTCAAAGTCATCTGCAAGGCAAGTGATATTCCTGCGATTATGGAAGAGCTTAGCAAAGAATTCCCGAGTGAAAAACTCATCCCTACGCTTCCAGGAGAAGGCATTCGCACGCTAACGGAAGACGAATGGAACGCTTCTCGTGCAGCTTTCGAAGGGAAGTGATCGCGTGACGATTACTTCAAAAGCTCCCGGTAAACTCTTTATTGCCGGAGAATATGCGGTTGTCGAACCTGGTCATGGCGCTATTGTTGCGGCAGTGTCGCGCTACTTGACCGTCACAATAGACGAATCTACTAGTGTAGGAACTTTAACCTCTACTCAAAATCCAGACGTGATTGTGGAATGGACTCGCGAAGGAGAACATTTCTGCGCAAAGGCAGACCATCCCTACGGCTTGGTTGAAGAAGCGATTTTGGTCGCAGAGCAATATGTTCGAGAAACTGGCACGCCAACAAACGCCCTCTACTCGCTTTCGATTACAAGTGAACTCGATGACGCTAAACGTGGCATTAAATACGGACTCGGTTCCAGCGGAGCCGTTGTGGTCGCAACGATTCAAGCCGTTCTTGATTTTTACGAGACTCCGCGCACACCTCTACTCGTCTATAAGCTGTGTGTGTTAACAAATCTCCGACTATCCCAACGTGGATCCTTTGGAGATATCGCCGCCTCTTCTTTTGGAGGACTGGTATATTACACAAGCCCAGACCGAAGCGAATTACTCGAGCAATTACAAACTAAATCGATGAAAGAAATTTGTGACACCGACTGGAAAGACCTTACGATTGAACGTCTTCCAGAAATCTCAGACTTCACCCTTTTAGTCGGATGGACAGGCCAAGTCGCGATCACCGATTCACTCATTCAAGCAACCGAGAAGAAACGCAAAGTCGCAACCGATAGTGACTTTTACAAAGAATTTCTCAAAAAGAGTCACGTCGTCGTTCAAGTCCTACAAATAGCTTGGAACAAACAAGATATCCCAGCCTTACAAGAAGGAATCCGCGCTAACCGTGCGCTCTTAAATCAATTTGCAAAAGTAATGCAGCTGGAGATTGAAACCCCAGCCCTTCAAATGCTTTGCGACCTCGCAGAACAAGTCGGTGCCTGCGCGAAAACATCTGGCGCTGGCGGTGGCGACTGCGGTATTTGCTTTACACAAAACGAAACTCAACGACAACAAATTGAAACCCAATGGGCAAAGGCTCAAATTCAAGTGCTTCCGCTGACCATCGCTGAAGCCTGGTAAAGGAGATTAATGATGGATTTATTTCAACAACAAATGAATCGAAAGGACGAACACGTAGGTCATGCGAACCAGCAATATCGTGCAACGAGCGCTCCCGAATTCGTGGAAACGCGCTTCGTGCATCATCCCTTCACGACCGTTGATGTGGCTGATGTGTCGCTGCAGACAGAGCTTGCCGGGCTCACCTTCGACGTTCCATTCTTCATCAATGCCATCACGGGTGGAAGTCCGCTCACGACTGCGTTAAACCAACGCTTAGCCATCTTGGCGCGTGAAACAGGCATGGCAATGGCGACTGGTTCGATGAGTATCGCGATGAAATTTCCTGAAAGTGCGGAAAGCTTCAAGGTGATTCGCCTGGAAAATCCAAACGGCATCCTCTTTGCGAACCTCGGTGCACATTATGACGCTGAGGCTGCTAAACGAGCTGTCGAACTCATCGAAGCCAACGCGATTCAAATTCACGTCAACCGTGCACAAGAACTTGTCATGCCAGAAGGTGACCGCGTCTTTAGCAATTGGCTTAAAAATATCGAGGAAATCGTCAAAGCGAGTGCCGTTCCCGTCATTGTCAAAGAAGTCGGATTTGGATTTAGCCACGAAGCCATCGCACAACTGGAAAGTATTGGCGTCGCTGCCATCGATATTAGTGGTACTGGCGGTACGAATTTCGCAAAAATCGAAAACGGCCGTCGCAAGGAAGATAAACTCGATTTCCTAGAAGACTGGGGCCAAACTACTTTGACGTCGCTCATGGAAGCCCAAGGAAGCCACACACCAATCATCGCTTCTGGTGGTGTGAAGACGCCACTCGACATGGCTAAATGCTTCGCTCTGGGGGCCAGCCTGGTCGGATTGTCTGGTGAAATGTTGCATCTAGTACGGAAAGACGACTCCCTTCCAGACACAATTCATACGGTCCAAACATGGAAAGAACAACTGACAACGATTTTAACGCTTGTCGGTGTCGGAAGTATTTCTAGTCTCCAACAAGCCCCTATCGTAGTCGCACCAAGCATCCAAAACTGGTGTGATGCCCGCGGGATTGATTGGAAACATCTTGCACAACGTTAAACACAAAAATAGCTTAGGCGATTGCCTAAGCTATTTTCTATGTTTAAGGGAAAAATAAGAAATGGATAATGCGCAGTACGTAGAAGAAAATCCCCACGATCAGTAACAAGACCATCGCGACATGCACATAAGGTCCTACTGGTGTGTTCACGAAGGCTTGTAGCGCTGGGAGTTTCGTATATAAAACAAAGTACAAGGCGCTAATCCAGAACCCGAGTCCTAATAATCTTTTCATGAGATGTCCTTTCTATAAAACGAAGTACTGCATGATTAAGCTAGAAACAGCCACCATAAACCAAGTTGCTAACCCAGTTAAGATTGGTTTTGCCCCTGCTTCTTTGAATTGTTTGAAAGAAACTTGCATTCCGATACCTGCTAATGCCATCGCCATCAACCATTTAGACGCTAATTTTGCATACGGTACAAGGAAATTTGGGAATAAACCCACACTTGTAATAATCGAAGCGACCATGAACCAAATGATAAACATTGGCACGATTTTCTTCCATTGTACAGTTTGTCCTTCTTGTTTCATACGACGAGCTTCCACTAAAGATAACACAATACACGCTGGAACAATCATCAATGCACGAGTCAGTTTTACGATTGTCGCGATTTCTAGGGCTTCTGCACTGTAACTTGCGCCGGCTGCGACCACGCTGGATGTATCGTTAATCGCTGTTCCTGCCCAAAGCCCGAACTGCGACGCGTCCATGCCCATCATATGTCCTAAGAATGGGAATAAGAATACCGCCATTACATTGAAAAGGAAGATGGTTGAAATCGACAACGCTACTTCATCGTCTTCCGCCTTAATGATTGGTGAAGCTGCAGCAATCGCGGAGCCCCCGCAAATGGCAGTCCCGAATCCAACAAGAATCTTCAATGGACGAGATAATTTAAAGAAGTTCCCTACAAATAGCGCTGTTAAAAATGCAATCGAAATCGTCACAATCGTCACTGGGAACGATGACGCACCTGTTTGGCTCACTTGCGCAAACGACATTGTAAATCCAAGCGCAATAATCGAATAATGTAATAATTTTTTCGCTGAATAGTTAATTCCCGGTCTAAAATCACTTGGGATTTTCCAAAATTGGTTTAAGACCATCCCTAAAATAATGGCAAATACCGCACTCCCTATAACTGGGAATAGCTTATCGAGCATCACTGAGACAACCGCAATAGCAAATGTACAAAGCAGCCCTTTTCTTTTTTCCATGAATGATGACATTTCATCAGATCCTTTCAGTACTAAATCTTTACTAGTATAGCACAATCCGCCTTGATTTTCTTACACAAATTGAAAAAATGCCTCATCATTATAAAATTAACCGTGTGCAATTCGACACGGTTTACTATAAAAAAACCGCTTAGAATCACGCATCGTCGCTGACTCTAAGCGGGTTATTTTTTAGAATTGTTTTACGACAACCCCATCAGGAGTTCCAACAAGCACGATATCGGTCATGTTTGTGAAGAGGCCTTGCTCTACCACACCTGTCATGCCTTTAATTTTTTCTCCGAAAGCGATTGGGTCTTTAATTGGATACACATCCAAGTCGATAATGTAGTTTTTGCTATCGGTTAAGTAGCGTTCTCCGTCACGTTCGCGGAAAGTTGGTTTGTATCCTAGCGCTTCAAAACGTTTGAATAATTGTTCTGACCCATAAGGTACCACTTCCACTGGTAATGGGAAACGACCTAAGTAGTCAACCATTTTTGATTCGTCTACAATCCAGATAACACTTTTTGATTGCTCAGCAACGATTTTTTCGAATAATAACGCACCGCCGCCCCCTTTGATTCCTGAAAAATCAGGAGCGATTTCGTCTGCGCCATCGATTGTGACGTCGATATAATCCACTTCATCCACGCTCTTCAATGGAATTCCAAGTGCTTCTGCTTGTTTCTTCGTTGCTAGGGAAGTCGTTACTCCCACGATTTCAAGTCCTTCTTCTTTTACTCGTCGACCGATTTCTTCCACAAAATAGTAGGCTGTCGAACCAGTTCCTAAACCAACCGTCATTCCACTTTCTACATATTCTGCGGCTTTCTTGCCGACTAATTCTTTCATGTTCATTCAAGTTTCCCCCTGAGAAATTATCTATGTTGAGTATAGCATAACTAACTTCTTCAAACTATCTCTTCTAAGCAATTTTCTACTTCTTTTTATGAGAGTCGCCTGCTTCTAAAGCGCGTTTTAAATAACGACCTGTGTGACTGTTTTTATCTTTCGCCACTTCTTCTGGCGTTCCTGTCGCAATAACAAGTCCACCACCGCTACCGCCTTCTGGTCCCATATCAATGATATAGTCAGCGGTCTTAATCACATCTAAGTTATGTTCGATGACAAGTACAGTATTCCCTGCTTCAACTAAACGATTCAACACTTCAAGTAGACGTGCGATATCGTCTGTATGTAGTCCTGTCGTTGGTTCATCAAGCACGTAGAAGGTATTGCCGGTTGAGACACGTTGGAGTTCACTAGCTAACTTCATTCGTTGCGCTTCTCCCCCAGAGAGCGTTGTGGCTGATTGTCCAAGGGTGACATAGCCTAACCCTACATCTTTAATCGTTTGTAATTTACGTTTGATTTTTGGAACGGCTTGGAAGAATTCCACCGCTTCATCAACGGTCAATTGAAGAACATCCGCAATACTCTTTCCTTTGTATTTCACTTCGAGAGTTTCAGAGTTATAACGCGTTCCGTGGCAGACTTCACACGGCACATATACGTCTGGTAGGAAGTGCATCTCGATTTTTAGAATGCCGTCCCCTTTGCATGACTCACATCGTCCACCCTTCACATTGAAACTGAAGCGACCTTTCTTATATCCGCGGATTTTTGCTTCGTTTGTGGTCGCAAATAAATCACGAATATCATCGAATACACCCGTATACGTCGCAGGATTGCTTCGTGGGGTTCTTCCGATTGGGCTTTGGTCGATATCGATAATCTTATCGAGGCTCTCAAATCCAGAGATGCTCTTGAACTTCCCTGGTTTTTCCTTCGTACGCGTAATCTCACGTGCTAAGGCTTTCTTCAATACGCTGTTGACAAGCGAGCTCTTACCAGAACCCGATACTCCTGTTACGGCGACAAAACGACCGAGTGGCACATCCACATCGATGTCGCGCAAGTTGTTTTCCGCAGCGCCTTTTAAGTGGATCCAGCCCTTATCTTCCCTGCGGCGTTCGCTTGGGACTGGAATGTATTTTTTACCGGCTAAATATTGACCGGTGAGTGATTTCGGATTCTTTTCTACTTCTTTAGGAGTTCCTGCAGCGATAATCTCGCCACCGAATTCACCCGCACCAGGACCGATATCAATCAAGTAGTCCGCAGCACGCATGGTATCTTCGTCATGTTCTACGACAATCAAGGTATTTCCAAGGTCGCGCATGCTCTTCAAAGACTCAATTAAGCGATCATTGTCTCTTTGGTGAAGCCCAATCGAAGGTTCATCTAAAATATAAAGCACTCCTGAAAGGTTTGAACCGATTTGAGTCGCTAAACGAATTCGTTGCGCTTCTCCCCCCGATAAAGTTCCTGCGGCACGACTTAAGGTTAAGTATTGCAAACCAACATTGCGTAAGAATTTCAGACGAGAACTTACTTCTTTTAAGATTGGAGCTGCGATTTGCTCATCCGTTTCAGATAAGTTTAAGTCTTTGAAGAAGTCAATCTCATCATCCACAGACAGAGAGAGGACTTCGCTAATATTTTTTCCACCTACTTTGACAGATAAGGCTTGTTCGTTTAAACGGAAGCCATGACAAGTCTTACAAGCGGATTCTGTCATATATTGGCGCATTTGTTCTCTTGTAAAATCACTATTGGTTTCACGATAGCGGCGTTCCACATTCACTGCCACGCCTTCAAATGGGATTTCCACATCTCGAACTCCACCAAATTCATTTTCATGATGGAATTGGAAAGTAGCATCTCCGGAACCATACAGAACCATATTCACTTGTGACTGTGTCAATTTTTCAAACGGAATATTCATCGGAATCTTAAATTGCTCACAAAATTGGCTGAGCATCGATGGATAATAGTTGGAGCTAATAGGATTCCACGGAACAAGCGCCCCTTCTTCTAATGTCAAACTCTTATCGGGAACAATTAATTCCAAGTCCACTTCGAGTTTTGATCCAAGGCCATCACATTCCGGACAAGCTCCAAATGGCGCATTAAAGGAGAAAAGACGCGGCTCTAATTCGCCTACTGTAAATCCACAAATCGGACATGAATGGTGTTCGCTAAAGAGATGTTCTTCCCCACCAATCACATCGACAATGGCATACCCTTCCGCTAAACGAAGGGCTGCTTCAATCGAATCGAATAGGCGTGAACGACTCTTATCACTCACTACGATACGGTCCACAACGATTTCAATATTATGCTTTTTGTTCTTCTCTAAATTCAGTTCATCGGTGACTTCATGCATCTCGCCATCGACGCGCACACGTACATATCCATCTTTTTGAATTTTTTCAAAGACTTTTTTATGCTCCCCTTTCTTTTGGACCACAACAGGAGCAAGCACTTGAATCTTTGTTTTTTCGGGCATTTCCATCACACGATTGACCATCTGTTCGAGAGATTGGCTTTCAATCGGTGTTCCATCATTTGGACAGATTGGTTTCCCAACACGTGCATATAATAAACGTAAATAATCATTAATTTCTGTGACCGTCCCCACTGTTGAACGTGGGTTTCTAGATGTGGTTTTTTGGTCGATAGCAATCGCCGGACTTAAGCCATCGATACTATCTACATCGGGTTTGTCCATTTGCCCTAAAAATTGACGCGCATATGCAGATAGACTTTCCACATAACGGCGTTGTCCTTCAGCGTATAAAGTGTCGAAGGCTAACGAACTCTTCCCTGAACCAGATAATCCTGTAATCACAACAAATTGATCACGAGGAATGCTCACATCAATGTTTTTTAAATTATGAGATCGTGCTCCATGCACGACAATATGGTCTTTTGCCATTTGAATACCTCTTTATAATTGATACATCCATTGTATCAAATTTTTGCAACACGAACAAATGTTCTACAGTTCAATTTTCATTTCTACTGGACAATGATCGCTTCCGGTAACATCGCTTCGGATTTTTACTTCTTGAAGGAAGGCTGTTAATGGTTGTGAAATCACAAAATAGTCAATTCTCCATCCGACATTTCGAGCACGGGCTCCTCCCATGTAACTCCACCAACTGTAGGCTCCTAGCGTATCTGGATATAAGTAACGGAACGCATCTACCAAGTCATTATTGACGACTTGATCGAATTTTGCACGTTCTTCTTTTGTAAATCCTGCGTTCATTGTATTTGTTTTCGGATTCGCCAAGTCGATTTCTTTATGCGCCACATTTAAGTCCCCGCAGAAAATTACCGGCTTTGTTTCTTCTAGTTTTTTGATAAAAGCAAGGAAGTCATCCTCCCACACTTGGCGATATTCGAGGCGAGATAAGTCACGTTTCGCGTTTGGAGTATACACCGTTACTAAATAGAACTTCTCGTATTCCGCTGTAATCACACGCCCTTCTTGGTCATGCTCTTCTATTCCAATTCCATATTCTACAGATAAAGGTTTTTCTTTCGTGAAAATGGCTGTTCCCGAGTATCCTTTTTTCACTGCTGAATTGAAGAATACCTCATATTCACTAAATTCCATTCCCAACTCTACTTGGTCTTGTTGCGCTTTTGTCTCTTGTAGGCATAAAATATCTGGATTGCTCTCTAACACATATTCTTGCAGCGCTCCTTTATTTAAAACAGAACGAATGCCATTCACATTCCATGTTGCTAGTTTCATCTTGATTCCTCCCTCATAATGTCTCTTGTCATAGTATCAACTCTCTCGCTTTTTTGCGAATAAAAATAACCGAAAAGGAAAGCACGTAGCCGTCCTTCTCGGTATTTATTTGTGATTTGTCATTTCTTTTAAAGATCCTTGGTTTTCAGTGGGTAGACAGACATAGAAACTCGTTTGTCCGTTTTCCGACTCGGCAAACATGATTCCTCCATGGGAATGCACAATGTTTTCCGCAATCGCTAACCCTAAACCTGTGCCACCCGTCTCTTTTGAACGAGAGCCTTCTGCACGATAGAACCTTGTAAAGAGTTGATCCAATACTTCTTTTGAAATCGGGTCGCCTTCATTTCTAACCGCGATGGTAATGACGCCCTCTTTCTTCAACACTTCCATTAGGATGGTTGAATTTTCATGACCGTATTTAATGGCATTCGATAACAGATTGTTAATCACACGTACCATTTTCTCAGCATCTAATTCCAGCACCACGTCACGGTTTTCTGAAGACACTTCGATTGCCATATGACGTTTTTGGGCTTCTAATTCAAAGTCCGCTGCAATTTGTTCAAGAAAATTCACAATCGGAATATCGTTCAGACGCAATGGAGCCCCATTCGGTCTACTCGTCGTGTATTCAAACAAATCATCCACAAGCAATTTCATTTGCTCGGCTTTTGAATATGCGATTTCTGCATAACGTTTTGCATCCTCCGTATCAATCTTCGGCTGATTCACAATCAAGCCTAAGTATCCAAGGATGGACGTTAGTGGTGTCCGGATATCATGTGAGACGTTTGTAATCAATTCATCTTTTGACTTTTCGATAGCACGTTCTTCTTCTAGAGCGTTCACCGTCGAATCTACAAGACGATTAATACTATTCACAACTTGTCCCATATCCCCACTTAACTGGAATGGAATTCGTCTATCGTATCGTCCTTCCGCAATCAAATGCAGTTCATCTAAAATATGATTCAATTGCATTTGTTGATATCTTCGCATTAATCTCCAATAGGTAAATGCAATTGCAAAAATAATGGAAGTAATCGTGAAGATATTTTTATAGAGCAGCATTTGATCTGTGCCAATTTGTAACACATCTCGTGCTGAGAACTGAATCGAAATGATTCCCGGCTCATTCACTAACTGACTAATCATCACTAAGATACCTAGATAGAGTAGGAATACCACACAGAGAGTGACAATCCCCTCTAAAACGAGTTCACTGATTTCTTTACGCGTCAGTGTAAGAATGGTCGGTTCGTTTTTTGCTTTTCCAATTTGAAGAATCTTTTGTTTATTTGTCTTCAATTTTATAGCCTACTCCCCATACTGTTTCGATGACTTTTTCTCCTCCAGTGGCTTCAGCAATTTTATCGCGCAAGTGACTTACGTGCACCATTACTGTTTTTGTAGAAACAATACTTTCTTGTTGCCATACTGTCTCAAAAATTTCATCAGCGCTAAATACTCGGTTTGGATGACTCGCTAATAAGAATAAAATTCCAAATTCTAATACCGTTAATTGAATTTCTTTTCCATCAGAAGTAGTCACTTGATGAGATTCTTTTTTGATTGTTAATGGTCCGATGGTAATTTCTTCGTTTGCTGGACCTTCTTGTGTAATGGTCGAACGGCGAAGTAATGATTTCACACGGGCAATCACTTCTAGTGGGTTAAATGGTTTCGTCACATAATCATCCGCCCCATTGGTTAATCCTTGAATCTTATCGATGTCTGTAGACTTTGCACTTAATAAAAGAATTGGTAATTGTGCATTTTCTTTACGCACTTCATGAACCACTGAGATTCCGTCTAGACGCGGCATCATAATATCCAAAATAATCATATCGATATCTGGATACATTTTTAATTTTTCGAGAGCTTGTTTTCCATCGTACGCTTTTACGATTTCATAGCTTTCATTTTTTAAATAAATGGTTAATAGTTCAACGATTTCGCGATCATCATCTACTACTAAAATTTTCATGGGCATTCCCTCTTTTCGTTCTTTTTTCAATTTTATCCTATAAAAAAAAACCTATTTATGCTAGTCATTTTTAAGATTCTTGAATTTTACTTAATAATTTCCTAAGAAACGGCTTAAAAACGGCATATCGGACGACCCCATTCTGAACTTTTGTTATAATAAAACACGAAGAACTCTAAAGGAGAAACCTATGACATCATCACCAATTCAACACCAGACCGTTCAACTGGTCGCTACTCAAATCGAAAAAACCACTTCACTAGAACAAATCTTGACTCCTTTTGCTCTAGATGAAACCATTATTCGCCATTTAACGAAAGAGCAAACGGGACCTTTCGTTCATTTTTGGACACTAGAAGATATTATTATTCTTGGAATGACCGATACAAAAGTCCCATTTCTAGAGGAAGGCTTAGATCGACTTCGCACGCATGGATTTACTCCCATTGTCCGCCAAGCAGGAGGCCTTGCTGTCGTTAGTAACGAAGGGATCTTAAATATTAGCCTTCTTTTCAAAAACGAACAAATGCCTACAATCAATCAAGCGTACGAGTGGATGCAGCAATTAATTCAGCAAAGCTTCCCTGAAGCTACCGCGTTAGGTGGAATCAATGCATTTGAAGTCAGTGATTCCTATTGCCCTGGCGATTATGATTTAAGCATTCAAGGAAGAAAAATTGCTGGGATTGCACAACGCAGGTTAAAAGATGTGGTTTGTGTGTCCATTTACTTGAGTGTGTTTGGAGACCAACACTATCGCGGTCAAGTTGTTCGTGATTTTTATGACCATGCGATCCAAGGTCAAGAAACCAAATGGCATTTTCCAACGGTAAACGCCGATAGCATGTGGAATATTGGAGATGCTTTAGGACTCTCCCTCACGATTGAAGAAGTACAAATTCGCGTCTTACAAGCATTAACACAGATGGGTTGCTCTCTTGAAGAGACAAAAATCGACTTCACTCTCACTCCAGAATTCCAGAAAGCACTTGAGCGATTTATTCAAAGACAATGACCCTTCAAAAATAGCGTTATAAAGGCTTTTTTCAACAAAACCCTCTTGCATTTCCGCCGAAAATAGCATACACTGGAAGTGCTTATGATAACATTTCACAATCTAAACGAAAGAAGGAGTAAAACGAATGACAGAAGCATTCAAACGTGAAAAAGTATTTCGTGACCCCGTTCACGATTACATCCATGTGCAACATCCAATTATTCTGGAATTGATTAACAGCCGTGAATTACAACGACTCCGCAGAATTAAACAAACGGGTGCCTCTATGTACACTTTCCATACTGCAGAACATTCTAGATTCTCGCATTCTCTTGGAGTGTATGAAATCGCTCGACGCATTTGCGATAATTTCGCCAGAAATTACGCTACTCAAGAAGAAGGAGATGGCCTTTGGGACGATCGTAATCGCCTCGTAGTGCTATGCGCAGCTTTACTGCATGATGTAGGACATGGCTCATACTCTCATACCTTTGAGAAAATTTTCGACACAAACCATGAACAAATCACTATTGATATCATCTTGTCTGAAGGAACCGAAGTGAACCAGATTTTACGTAAAGTCTCTTCTACTTTCCCACAAGAAGTGGCCAGCGTGATTCAAAAAACACATCCAAATCCTCAAGTGGTGCAATTGATTTCAAGCCAAATCGATGCAGACCGTATGGACTACTTGCTTCGTGATGCTTATTTCACAGGGGTAAATTACGGAACCTTTGACCTTACGCGTATCCTCCGTGTAATTCGTCCGTATAAAGGCGGCATTGCATTTACGTATTCAGGAATGCACGCGGTGGAAGATTACATCGTGAGTCGTTATCAAATGTACATGCAAGTGTATTTCCACCCCGTTTCACGTGGGATGGAAGTCGTGCTAAATCACCTATTAAAACGCGCTTCGGCTTGCTACAACTCAGAATCAAATCCTTTAAAACACTCTGCAACATTCTTAAAGCCTTTCTTCGAAGGAACTTGGACCTTGGAAGATTACTTACGTCTTGATGACGGCGTATTAAACACATACTTCTCTCACTGGCTCTTAGAAGAAGATGCGATTTTAAGTGACTTATCCGACCGTTTCATTAATCGTCGTCCTTTCAAATCAGTGCCATTTAACCGCATCAATGATGGCGCAAAAATTGATCGAATGAAACAAATCGTGGAAGCCGTTGGGTTTGACCCTGAATATTACACTGCAATTAACAACAGTTTCGATTTACCATATGATTTCTATCGTCCAGATTCAATTAAGCCAAGAACACAAATTGAACTCGTAGAACGCAACGGAAATATGGTCGAGCTTTCTCAAGTCAGCTCGATTGTAGAAGCCATTTCTGGAAAGGTTCGTGGAGATGAACGCCTCTACTTCCCTCGTGAAATGGTGAGTGGCGAAATGCAAAACGAACTCTTTATGGACGACTACGAAGAGTTCCAAACGATCGCTGCACAATTAGACGTTTTTTCAAATCAAATGAAATAACAGGATGTGAGGAAAAGCGTTTAGAGGCGATGACGGTTCGCAGGTTAGCCGCAAGCGACTTAGTACAAGTCGTGCGGACTAACCACGAAAGGCTTGAGCCTCTGCTTTTCCGAACTCAACTTCACAGGATGTGAGCAATCGCGTTCAGAAATGGAACGTTGGAAAATCCTTCACAGTGCGAAGGATTTGAAACAAAAGAGAAGGAACGTGAAACGTTCTGCGGACGTTTCAGGAAACGCACGCCATTTCTGCGATTGCGAGCTCAACTACACAGGATATGAGGGCGAACGCTCAGGCTTGAACCCAACTTCGCAGGATATAAGCATCATCTATCAATTACTTTTTATAAATAAAAAAACACAATATACCTTATAAGGTATATTGTG